>NZ_SRLW01000218.1:0-17335 GCF_006518215.1 Myxococcus sp. AB025B | reverse complement strand
ACCCGTTCCCGCCCGTGCCGCCGCCCGCGCCCGCGCCTCCGTCGTCCGAGGTGACGCTGGTGAGCGGCCGCGACGTCCCGGCCGTCGACGTCGACACCCTCCCCGAGGTGGAAGAGGTCCCCGCCGCGCCGCAGCAGCTCGCCCTGCCGCCCTATCCGGGACACGGCGCGCCCGAGCGCCCGGCGGCCCCCTCCATCCCGGAGGAGCCGCTGACGCCAGCCGCTCCGCCGCCCACGCTCATCACCCCCGCGACGCCGCAGCCCATCGTGGCCCCCACGCCCGTGGCGCCTCCGGTGCTCGCGCAGCCGCCGAAGCCCGTGACGCCGACGCCGGCACCGCCCGTGTCCCATGCGGAGGACGTGGCGGCGGTGCGCCCGCGTCGCACGGGCCTCTATGTGGGCGGCGCGCTGCTGCTCATCGGCGCCGTGGTCGCGGTGGTGGCGTTGGGCGGCGGGGACAAGCCTCCCGCCGAGACGCCCCCGAAGGTGGAGACGGTCCAGACGCCCGAGCCCCAGAAGCCCGCCGCGGTCGTCGCGCCGGTGGCCGAGCCCGACTCGGGCACCACCGCCGTGGTCCAGGCCCCGGTGGACGCGGGCGCGCAGGGAGCGCCCGACGCGGGGAGCGCCGTCGTCCAGACGCCGCCCGCCGCCGTGGACGCCGGTACCGCCGTGGTGGAGGCGCCTGCCTCCGGCGCGGACTCGGGCACCTTGGTCGCCCCGGCGGTGGACCCGGAGGTCGAGTACGCGAGCCTCATCAAGCAGGCCAAGAGCGCCACGGTGGGCGGACGGCACAAGACGGCGGCCGCGAACTACCGCAAGGCGATGGGCCTCAAGCCGGACTCCACCGAGGCCAAGGCCGGGCTGGGCATCGCCCTGGTGAACGGCTTCGAGTCCGAGTCCGCCTTCCGCGAGGCCACCAAGCTGCTGGTGGACGTGGTCAAGGACGACGAGCGGAACGCCCGGGCCTGGCTGTCGCTCGGCATGGCGTACCAGTCCATCGGCAAGAATTCCGAGGCGGGACGGGCCTACAACCAGTATTTGAAGCTGGAACCGTCGGGGGCCTCCGCCAACGAGGTCCGCGCCATGCTCAAGTCGCTCGGCAACTGAGCGGGCGGCGGACGTCCTGGTCGCTCCCGCCCTGCTGGAAGTGAAGTGAGTCGCCTTGCTCGTCCTCGGCCTGGAAACCTCCTGTGATGAGACCGCCGCCGCCCTCGTGGAGGACGGCCGGCGCGTGCTGTCGGACGTCGTCTCCACCCAGGTGGACATCCACCGTCGCTGGGGCGGGGTGGTGCCGGAGCTGGCCTCGCGCAACCACATCGTCCAGGTGATGCCGGTGGTGCACGAGGCGCTCACGCGCGCCCAGAAGACGCTCGACGACGTGGACCTCATCGCCGTCACGTCCGGCCCGGGGCTCATCGGCGCGCTGCTGGTGGGGCTGCAGGTGGCCAAGGGGCTGAGCCTCGCCACCGGCAAGCCCTTCGTGGGCGCCAACCACCTCGAGGGCCACCTGCTCGCCATCCGGCTCCTGGAGGACGCGCCGGAGCCGCCGTTCCTCGGGCTCGTCGTCTCCGGTGGGCACACCAGCCTCTACGAGGTGAAGGAGTTCGGGCACTACCGGCTGGTGGGCAGCACGCGCGACGACGCCGCGGGCGAGGCCTACGACAAGACGGCGCGCATCCTCGGGTTGCCGTACCCGGGCGGGCTGCCCATCGACCAGCTCGCGCAGAAGGGGAACCCGGAGGCCATCCGCTTCCCGCGCGCGCTGCCCGGCGACAACTTCGATGTCTCCTTCTCCGGCCTGAAGACGGCGGTGCTGCAGCACACGAAGAAGCACGGTGTTCCGGAGGGGCAGGCGCTCGCGGACCTGTGCGCGTCCTTCCAGGAGGCGGTGGCGGACGTGCTGTCCAAGAAGCTGGTGGCCGCCGCGCGCCGGCTGGGCCACAAGCAGCTGGTGCTGTGCGGGGGCGTGGCCGCCAACTCGCGCCTCAGGGCCCTGTGTCAGCAGCGCGCCGAGGAGCGGGGGCTGCGCATGTTCCTGCCGCCGGTGCGTTTGTGCACGGACAATGGCGCGATGATCGCCGTCGCGGGGTATGAGGCGTGGCGCCGCGGCTTGCGCGGTGATTTCCGCCTGGCGGCCGACCCCGCCTGGCGCATGTAGAAGAGGGACACCCGGGTGGAATCGCCGCGAGACATCCTCAAGCGCCACGGCCTGCGCGCCAAGTACAGCTGGGGCCAGAACTTCCTCGGAGACGAGGACGCTCTTTCCACCATCGCCGACGCGCTGCACCTGCGCGAGGGCGAGCCCGTCGTCGAGCTGGGCCCGGGCCTGGGCCACCTCACGCGCTTCCTCGCCGCCACGGGCGCGAAGGTGACGGCCGTGGAGCGCGACCGGGACATGGTGACGGTGCTGGAGAAGGAGGCGATTCCCGGCGTGCGCGTGGTGGCGGGCAACGCCGCCACCGTGAACTTCGCCGAGGTGGCCGGCGCGCCCGACGTGGCCGTCGCGGGCAATCTTCCGTACCACCTCACCAGCTCCATCCTCTTCCAGGTGCTGGAGCAGCGCGCCCATGTGTCGCGCGCCGTCTTCACGCTCCAGAAGGAGGTGGTGGAGCGCCTGGCCGCGGAGCCCGGCACTCGCGACTACGGCCTGCTCACGGTGCTGCTCGGCCTGCACTTCGACGCGGAGAACGTGCTCACGCTGGAGGCGTGGCGCTTCCATCCGCCGCCGAAGGTGGACTCCGCGGTGCTGTCGCTCACGCGCCGCGCGTCACCGCGCGCGCCCATCATCGACGAGGCCCGCTTCACCCGCGTGGTGAAGGCCGCCTTCGCCCAGCGCCGCAAGACGCTGCTCAACTCGCTCAAGTCGGACAAGACGCTGGCCACGCCCGACGCGCTCCTCGCCGCGCTCCAGACGGCGGGCATCGACCCGCAGCGCCGCGCGGAGACACT
The DNA here is from genome assembly GCF_006518215.1 of Myxococcus sp. AB025B. Taxonomy (NCBI): domain Bacteria; kingdom Pseudomonadati; phylum Myxococcota; class Myxococcia; order Myxococcales; family Myxococcaceae; genus Myxococcus; species Myxococcus sp. AB025B. The sequence goes on along the minus strand of NZ_SRLW01000218.1, from coordinate 14,387 downwards.
CTCGCCGGAGGAGTTCGCCGCCCTGGAGCGCGCGCTCGGACCGGTGGCTCCCGGTCGCTCGCCGCCGCCGGTGGACCTCTCGGACGACGGCGCGGACGAGTAGGGCAGGGGGCCCGGCGCGGGCCCTACCGGCCCCGCAGCCCGAGGAGCTGACCCAGGCCGCCCTGCTGCTCCAGGAACGCCCGGAACTCGTCCTCGGGGATGCGCATGCGCGTCAGCACGTCGCGGAGGATGTCCTCCACGGAGCCGTCCTTGCGGCGCTTGAGCTCCAGCGCCGTCTTCAGCAGCACGACGCCATAGAGCGGATCCGCCTCCATGGGAGGTGGCGTCTCGGCCTTGGGCGTGGCGCTCGGGCGAGCCTCCTCGAGCCGCACCACTGTCTTCGCCCGCTGCCTCCCACTCATGACCGAAGGGCACCCCGCGCACACGCCATGGAATCGCGCGGCAACCTAGGGGGAGCCCACCCACAGCGTCAAGCGAGCCCTGGGATTCCCGCCGCCACCCCGGGCATGGAAAAATCGCCGGACCCCGGTGCCCAGGTTGTGTTATCCGCGCCCCCACGCGTGGCCCCGCGACCTGTTTTCCCAGGTGGAGAATCACCGGGGCCTCATCGCGCGTTTTCCGGGTCGGGAGGCCTCGGCGGATGGACTACCGGTACATCGTGGTCGAGGGGCCCATTGGCGTCGGCAAGACGAGCCTCTCCAACATCCTCTCCGAGCGGCTGAGCGCGCGTCGCGTGCTCGAAGTCGTGGAGGAGAATCCCTTCCTGTCCAGCTTCTACACGGACCGGCAGAAGTTCGGCTTCCAGACGCAGATCTTCTTCCTCCTGTCGCGCTTCCGGCAGCAGCAGGAGCTGTTCCAGCAGGACCTGTTCCGCTCCGTCACGGTCAGCGACTACCTGTTCGCCAAGGACCGCATCTTCGCGCACCTCAACCTGGACGCCCACGAGCTCGCCCTCTACGAGCGCGTCTTCGAGGCGCTCGGGCCCCGCGTCACCAAGCCCGACGTCGTCGTCTACCTCCAGGCCCGCCTCGACGTGCTGCTGCAACGCATCAAGAAGCGCGGCCGCGAGTTCGAGCGCAAGTTCGACTCCGGCTACCTGGAGGGGCTGGTCCACGCGTACAACAACTTCTTCTTCCACTACACGGAGACGCCGCTCCTCGTGGTGGACACCTCGGACATTGATTTCGTGAATAACGAGGCGGACCGGGAAGACCTGTTGGCGGCCATCCGCAAGGCGAAGCCGGGGACGCAGCACTACCTGCCCAAGGCGTCGCGGCGTCCCTGAAATCGGGCTCCCGACGGGTCGCCCGCTTGTTGAGGCCCCACGGCCGGGGCGAGGGCGTTAGAGTGCGGAGGTCGGCTTCGAAGCCTCCGGCGATCCCTGACGGGACGGCGAGGGGCCCGGGGTCGGCACTTTGCCGTATCCACCCTCACCCAACAGGAGGTGAACCGTGAAGGACAAGGTCACCATCCATTCGCTGAAGCGCCTGAAGCAGATCGGCCAGAAGATCTGCATGGTCACCGCGTACGACGCCACGTTCGCCCACATCCTCGACCAGTCGGGCGCGGACGTGCTGCTCATCGGTGACTCGCTGGGCATGGTCATCCAGGGCCATGACTCCACGCTGCCCGTGACGATGGACCAGATGGTCTACCACTCGGCGGCGGTGGCTCGCGGAACGAAGCGCGCCCACGTCGTGGCCGACCTGCCCTTCATGAGCTACCAGGTGTCCATCCAGGAGGCGGTCCGCAACGCGGGCAGGCTCATCTCCGAGGGTGGTGCGGGCAGCGTGAAGCTGGAGGGCGGCGCCGAGTTCGCGGACACGGTGCGCGCCATCGTCCGCGCGAGCATCCCCGTCATGGGCCACCTGGGCCTGACGCCCCAGTCGGTGCACAAGATGGGCGGCTATGTCGTCCAGGGGCGCGACGAGGACCAGGCGCGGCAGCTCGTGGAGGACGCGCTCGCGCTGGAGGCCGCGGGGGCCTACGCGCTGGTGCTGGAGGGCGTGCCGATGGAGCTGGCGCGCACGATTACGCAGAAGCTGAGCATCCCCGTCATCGGCATCGGCGCGGGTCGTCACTGCGACGGGCAGGTGCTGGTCTGCTACGACCTCTTGGGGATGAACCCGGACTTCAAGCCCAAGTTCGTCAAGCGCTACGCGGACCTGCACGGCTCCATCACCGGCGCCGCCCAGGTCTACTTCGACGAGGTCCGCCAGGGCGCGTTCCCGGACGACGACCACTCGTTCAAGGCGACCAAGACGCTGCGCGCCGTGGCGCCCGCCGTCCCCGTGCCCGGCCCGCGCGCCGAGGTGCCGGTGGCGGCCGAGGGTGAGGAGAAGATCGGCCCCGTCTACGGAATCCCGGTCTAGCGCATGGCGCCCGCCGTCCTGCGAACCGTGGAGGAAGTGAAGGCGTGGGCGGCGGGCCTTGCCCGTGAGGGGCGCCGGCTCGCGCTGGTGCCCACCATGGGCTACCTGCACGAAGGGCACCTCTCGCTCATCCGTGAGGGGCGCCGTCGTGCCGACGTGGTGGCCGTTTCCATCTTCGTCAACCCCACCCAGTTCGGGCCCAAGGAGGACCTCTCGCGCTACCCGCGCGACTTCGAGGGGGACCTGACGAAGTGTGGCGAGGCCGGAGCGGACGTCGTCTTCGCGCCCACGCCCGAGGTCATGTACCCCCCGGGCTATCAGACGTACGTCGAGGTGACGGAGGTGAGCCAGGGGCTGTGTGGCGAGCGGCGCCCGGGGCACTTCCGGGGCGTGGCCACCATCGTCACGCAGCTGCTCGCGCTCTTCCGGCCGGCCGTCGCGCTGTTCGGGGAGAAGGACTACCAGCAGCTGCAGGTCATCAAGGCCTTCAACCGGGATTTGCACCTGGGCGTGGACATCGTCGGAATGCCGACGGTCCGCGAGCCCGACGGGCTGGCGATGAGCAGCCGCAATGCCTACTTGTCCCCCGAGGAGCGGCAGCGGGCGCTGTCCCTGTCGCGAGGACTGCGGGCGGCGCTCACCCTTCTTCACGGAGGCACGCGGGATGCCGTGGCCCTGACGGGTGCTGTGCGGCACGAATTGGCCGCGGCGGGCCTGCGCGAGGATTACGTCGCGCTGGTGGATGCCGAGCGCCTGACGCCGCTGGACGTGGTAACGCCGGGGCGGGCTGCTCGCCTGCTCGTGGCGGCCTTCAGCGGCAACACACGCCTCATCGACAACATGGCATTGGGCGGTTAGGAGACCCACGACACGTATGGCATCGGGTGGAAAGTCGAAGGGGCCGGCGGGCGGCGAACAGGTCAGGCTCATCGCCGAGAATCGGCGTGCGCGCTTCGACTACACCGTGGACGAGAAGGTGGAGGCCGGGCTGGAGCTGACGGGAAGCGAGGTGAAGTCGCTGCGTGACGGGGTGGCCAATCTCTCGGACGCGTATGCCCTGCCCAAGGGGAGCGAGCTGTTCCTGCTCAATGCCCACATCGGTTCCTACAAGTCCGCCAGCGTGTTCGACCATCTGCCCACACGCGGCCGGAAGCTGCTGATGCACCGGGCGGAAATCGACCGGTGGACCACGAAGGTGCGGGAGCGTGGGTATTCCATCATCCCGCTGATGCTGTATTTCAAGAAGGGGCGCGCGAAGGTGGAGCTCGGGTTGTGTCGGGGCAAGACACACGAGGACCGGCGCCAGGACATCAAGGAGCGGGAGACGAAGCGGGAGATGGACCGGGCCGTGCGCCGACGCTGACGTGGCGCGCCCGAATTTCTCTTCGCCGTACACCGATGGACGACAAGAAGGATTTGGACAAGAAGGAGCGGCTGCTCGCCTCGCTGGACCAGGGGATGGTGATGATCCACCTGGACGCGCGCAGGCCCGGTGTGCTCGTTCCCGCTTCATTGCGAGGAGAGGCGCACCTGCGCCTCAACCTCTCGTATCGCTTCGACCCGCCGGACCTCACGGTGGGCGAGTGGGGCGTGCGCTGCACGCTGAGCTTCTCGGGGTCGCGGTTCAAGGTGGCGGTGCCGTGGTCGGCGCTGTTCGCCATCGCCAGCCACGTGACGAAGGAGTCGTGGATGTACATGGAGGACATGCCCCCGGAGCTGCTCCAGCAGCCGGCGGCGGCGCGTCCCCAGCCGCAGCCGGTGCCGGTGGCCTCGGAGCGTCCGCGCACCTTCCTGCGTGAGGTGCCCGCGGAGCCGGTGGCCGAGGAGGCCCCGGTCGCCGCTCCGCCGCCTCCGGAGGTGACTCCCGAGGGGCCGAAGGATGACTCTCCGCCGCCGCGTCGGGGGCACCTGCGTCTGGTGAAGTGACGACCGGAGGGGCCGCTTCACACGGCCCGCTTCGGGAACGTTGGCTCGCGCCGCGCCGATGGCCCGAAAGGTATGGACTCCGCCGCGACTCGGATAGCGAAGGGCCACGCGCGCGGCTCGCTGCTGCAGTGTCGCCGCGAGCCGTGCAGGCTCGCCTCCGAGGAGGGGGCCTTGCCACAGGCGGCCATCGTGCGGCTCACTGCTGTGAGTCACCTCGAGCCGCCGACCCCTGTGTTCGAGGAGGAGGGCTTGCCGCGAGCGGCCACCCCGAGTGGTTCACCTCTGCATCGTCGCCACGAGCTGCCGACTCTTGTGTTCGAGGAGGCGCCTTGCCGCGAGTGGCCCCCATGCGGCTCACTGCTGAGAGCCACCGTGAGCCGCCGACCCCTAGGTTCGAGGAGGGGTCTTGCCGCGAGCGGCTACCCCGAGCGGTTCACCGCTGCAGCGTCGCCTCGAGCCGAGCGGGCTCGCCTCCGGGGAAGGTACCCTTCCACGGACGGAAGCCCTTGAGCCGCACCTGCACAGCGACGGGGCCCTCGGGGTAGAGGTTGTCGAGCGCGAGCGGCGTCGTGCCCACCGGCTTGTCGCCAATCAACACGGTCGCGCCCGAAGGCTCGCTCGTGAGCATGAGCACCGGCGGAGGCATGGGGCGGTCGACGCTGGCCATGAGGCGATTCGCGACGGTGTTGCGATGCGGCCACAGCCACACACTGCCGCCCACGGCGACGGCGACGCCCACGAGCAGAACGATGCGACGTCCCCAGCGTCGAGGCGCCGCGGAGGCAGGGACCTCATCCCAGGTGCTCTCGGGACGCTGGGCCCGCTCCTCGAGCTCCAGTGAATCACCTCGGGCCTGCGTCACGCTGGGCGCGGAGGGGCGACGAGGCCCGGCTTCGATGCTGTCCGCGAGTGACGATGTGGTCGCGCCCGCGCTGCTCGAAGCAGGCCCGGCACCACGAGCATTTCTGGGGGCAGCGGCCGTTGCACTGGCACCCCGGAGCGAGCCCGAAGGCGTGTCTCCGGGAGCCACCTGACGTGAGGTGTCCGAGGCGCTGGGTGTCAGAGGCGCACGGCCATCCTCGGCCGGGGCTTCATCGTCCGCGGCGAGAAGGCCCCCCTGAGGCGCGAAGGGAGACTCCACGGAGGTGTCGAAGGCCCCCGGAGTCGGCGGCGCGAGCCGCTCGGCACAGACGGAGCAAGGCGCGCGCGCCGCGGACAAGAGCGAGCCACACCGCACGCAGCGGTGCAGGAGCCGCCCGCTCGAGCTCATCTCGATGCCCGCGAGCCCCGTCGCCTCGTCCTCCTCCGAGTCCATCGCATTCAGAGCCTGCGAAGCGTCATGTCCAGGCGCCCCTGTTCCCGCCGATGCACCCCGAGCGAGCGCCTCCGCGAGGGGGCCCATGCGCGTCGGCGCCGAGTGCGCGGAAGGGTCGTTCGTGGCGGGGCGCAGGCTCGCGCTCGGACGCGACGGTGATGCACCACTCTTCGCCCCCGCCCCTCCAGCCTTCTCCCTCAGCGTGGGAGGGGGTGGCAGGGTCTCGAGGAACGCGGTGAGTCCCTGCGCGCTCGCGGGTTCACCGGTCTGCGCCAGCCACCTCGCGAGCACTTCCCCGAGGGCCTCGGGCGTGGGGAAGCGGGCTTCCGGCGCGCGGGCGAGCATGCGCCGCACGATGTCCGCGAGGGACGCGGGAACCTCGGGAGGCAGCGGCGGCACGTCGCGCGACACGATGGCCAGCGCGACGGAGCCCCCCGACTCCGTGGTGGACGAGAAGGGATGCGCGCCCGTGAGCAGCTCATGGAGCACGAGCCCCAGGGAGAACTGGTCGCTCAACATGGTGGCGGGCTGGCCCTGGAGGACCTCGGGAGCGCTGTAGGCCTCCTTGCCCTTGAAGTGGCCGGGCGCGGTGTGGGACGCGCCGCTCAGCCGGGCGATGCCGAAGTCCGTCACCTTCACCTCGCCCTCGCGGGACACGAGGATGTTGGACGGCGACACGTCCCGGTGGGCCATGAGCAACGGCCGCCCCTCGTGGAGCTTGCGGTAGGCGTGGTGCAGCCCCGCGAGCACGTGGAGCGCGATGTGCGCGGCCAGGTGCGGCGGGAAGCGGCGCCCCAGCTTCGAGGTCTGGCGCAGCAGCACGCCCAAATCCCACCCGTCCACCAGCTCCATCACCAGGAAGAGCCCCGAGGCGCTCTGGGCCACGTCGAACACGGTGGCGATGTTCTGGTGTTGGAGCAGCGTGGCGAGTCGGGCCTCGGCCAGGAACATCCGCGCGATGTCGGGCTCCTGGGCCAGGTGGGGGAGGATGCGCTTGATGGCGACGGTGCGCTCGAAGCCCTCGGCGCCCTTCGCCACGCCGAGGAAGAGCTCCGCCATGCCGCCGGTGGCCAGGGGACTGACGAGCCGATAGCGTTCGTTCACGAGGAGTCGCTCCGGGCTCGTGGGCCCTTCAGGAGATGGGCTGCGTGACTTCTCGCAGGAGCTTCCAGGGGTAGATGCCGGTGGTGTGCCCATCGCTGAAGTTGAACGCCAGCGCGTAGTTGCCCACCGGCTGCAGCTGCTTCACGCGCAGGTCCGCGGGCACCTTCGTCTGGTCCAGCGTGCGTTGGTTCGTCCACTCGTCCACGCAGGCCGCGCACGGGCACTGCTGGCGCAGCAGCTGCGCGGTGGCGGCGCTCCGGGCACCGTCATCCCACGTCAGCTCCAGGCGGGAGCCGTCCGGAGACAGGCGGGTGTCCGTCGCGGTGGCGGCGGGAGTCGAGGGCTTGATGCGGTCCCAGAAGCTCAACGTTGCACCTTTCAGAAGCTCAACAGCGGTGCGCCCTCCCTACCATCCTTCGGCCTTGGGGAGGCGCGGGACTCACGAGGCCAGCTTGACGGGCTGCCGGTGGCCCTCCAGCCGCACGCCCTTCTTGGCCAGCACCCGTCGCAGCGCGGCCACCACCTGCGGGTCCAACTGCGCGCCCGTGAGGGTGTCCAGGATCTCCATCGCCTTCTCCAGCGGCATGGCCTTCTGGTAGGGGCGCGTCGACGTGCAGGCGTCGAAGGTGTCCGCGCACCCGACGATGCGGGCGAGCAGGGGGATGTCCTCGCCCTTGAGCCGGTCCGGGTAGCCGGTGCCGTCCCAGCGCTCGTGGTGGTGGCGCACGCACGCGCGCACCGCGCCCAGGAAGCTCACCGGGCCGATGATGGCGTCGCCGATGGCCGGGTGCTCGCGCATGATGGCCATCTCCTGGTCCGTCAGCTTCGTCTGCTTGCAGAGGATGGACTCGACGATGCCAATCTTGCCGATGTCGTGGAGGATGCCGCCGTACTGGAGCTGGCGCAGCTCACGCTCGGTGAGGTTGAGCTCCCGGCCAATCTCCACCGCCACGTCGCCCACCCGCTGGCTGTGGCCGCGCGTGTACGCGTCCTTCGAGTCGATGGAGTTGGCCAGCGCGACGATGGTCTCCAGGTAGCCCTTCTCCAGGCTCTCGTAGAGGCCGCGGTTCTCCAGGTCGTACGCGAGCAACTGCTTGCTCATGTAGTTGAACGTCTGGGCCAGCTCCCCGACTTCGTTCTTCTGGGTGATCTTCACCTCGACGCCGAACTTGCCGCGCGCCAGCTCCAGCGCGCCCTCGGTGAAGACCTTGAGCGGCCGGGTGAGCGTGCGCGAGAAGAGCGCCGCCAGCACCAGCGCCACCAGGATGGCCGCGCCCAGCCCCACGAGGATGCGCCGCTCCATCGTCTCCACCTGGTGATAGGCGTGCTCCACGGGTTGCTCGGAGATGATGGCCCAGCCCGTCTCCGGGAGCACCGTGTACGCGGCCACCACCGCGTCGCGCCCCTCGCCGAAGTTGCCCACGTGGAACAGCTCCGCGTCGGGCGTGGTGGCCAGCTGTTGCAGCAGGTGGGCCACGGGGCTTCGCTGCGAGACGTCTCCGCCCAGCGCGCCCACGCCGCCTCCGCCCACGACGAGGCGCCCGCGGCGGTCTGTCAGGTACGCGAAGCCGGTGCTGCCCACGCGCTCCTGCTCGAGCATCTGCCGCAGCCCCGACAGCGACAGGTCCGCGGAGATGAAGCCCTTGACGGGCTCCCCCACGGAGAAGGCCACCGTCACGAGGGGCCCGGCTCCATTCGGGACCACCACGACGTCCGAGTAGCGCAGGGTCTCGATGCTGCTCTCGAGCAGCGCCCGGCTCCGCTCCTCGTGCGAGGCGAGCGCGGTGGGGGACACGTCATGCCGCGAGAAGGCCTGCAGCCCGGGCATCCGCTTGCGGTCCGGACCGAAGACGGTGATGGCCAGCACCTCGCGGCGCTGTGAGAGCACCGCTCCCAGGTGCATCTGCTGCGCCTCGGTGGGCAGCGAGAAGAAGTTCGGCACGCGGGCCAGGCCCAGCACCGCGTCGGTGGGCTCGCCCAGGAAGTTCTCGGCCTTGAGCCGCAACTGCTTCACGCGCTCCTGCGCCAGCTCCTGGGCGTCGCGCACCAGCAGCTCGCGCGTATGGGAGACGGAGAGCCAGCCCACCATGAGGGTCGGGACGATGCTGACCACCAGCATCAAGAGGAGCATGGCTTTGAACAGGCGCACGGCGCGACTCCTCCAGCAACTACTCCCACGGCCCCGAACGGACCCTGACGGAGATGTTCTCGACCAGTTCGAACCGCCGCGCCCCGGAGGGCTCCGAGCGGCCCGAGGCGCTCACGGCTCTCACCGTCCACCGATACCGTCCCGCCGGCAGCCGCGGCAGCTTCAGCTCGGCCACGGTGGAGGACAGGGTGAGCACGTTGGCGCCCGGCGCCTCCCGCGACACCTCGACCTCATAACGCTCGACGCCCGGCTGCGCCGCCCAGGAGAGCTTCACGGGCCCCAGGCCCACGCCCTTCGTGTCCGCCGGGTATTCGAGCCGCGCGCCCTCCGCGGGCTTCTCGGGCTGGGGCACGCTCGGCGGAGGGAGGGAAGGCGGACGCCCCTTCTCCACGAGCACCGTCTCGCCGGGGGCGACGGGGAGGGTGACGCCCTCGGCCTCCACGCGCACCGGTGGGCCCCGGGTGACGCTGACGGTGGTGGTGCCCGCGTCGGGCTCCACCTGGACGCTGAAGGTGGAGGGCTGGGGCGCATGCCGCTGCGCCACCAGCGTGCCCGCGGCGTTGGCCGCCTCGGAGGCCTGCGCGTAACGCGCGGTGCGGAAGTGCACCTCCGCCTCCTTCAGACGGGTCTCCGCCTCCGCCGGTCCACCCGCGCTCCGGGCCCGGGCCACCAGCGTGCGCGCCGTCTCCAGCGCCTTGAGCGCCAGCGCCCGCTCCTGACCGGGCAGCTTCAGCCTGGTGCCGGGGGAGACCGCATCCGAGGACAGCGCGTTGAGCGCGCGCAGCTCCGCGGTGGCGCTCGCGTCGCCCAGGGCGCGCTCGGCCACGTCGCGCAGCGACTCCTGCGGCCCCACCACGGTGGTGTCGGGAGGCGCGGCGCACAGCCACGCGAACAGGAGCAGGGTCGTCCTCATTGGAAGACAATCTCCCTTCCCGCCTGGATGGTGGCCCCGGGCGTGGTGACGGATATCGAGTGCTCGGCGGGCTTCGGCAGCTCCGTGTCGATTCGGCCGCGCAGCACCGTGAGGTCCGTGCGCGAGCGCCCCGGCCTGGGCCGCGTCTCCGCGATGCCGATGAGCGAGTCGCCGCCCAGGTGCACCGTGCTGCCGTTGGCCGTGAAGACCAGGTCCGCGCCCGCGCCCGCCTCGGTGCGGACCTTGTCGTTCTCGAACAGGGGCACGCCGTCGCTGGCGGTGCTCCACTCGTCGGCCGTGGCGCGCTTGAGCTGGACGTTGCCCTTCAGTCCCCGCAGGTGAGCGCGCGGCACGGGCGCCGGCGCGAGCGTCGCCGCGGGCATGGCGGGCGCGTCCTCGGCGGTGCAGCCGAGCGGTGAAGCCGGGAGCGCGAGCACGAGCAGCATGGGGAGCCAGGGTCGACCATTCACGAGAATCCCAGGCTAATCCAATCGGCGGTGTCGCAGGCAGGGCAGGTCGCGTCGGATTCGCGCCAGGATCGCCGGGTCGACCGGCGCCACGGCCAGTCCCTCGCCCTCCGAGGCGCGCGCCGTCACCAGCCCCCACGGGTCCACCACCATGGCGTGGCCATACGTGAGCCGCTGCGCCGAGTGTCGGCCTCCCTGGGCGGGCGCCAGCACGTACGCCTGGTTCTCGATGGCCCGGGCCCGCAGCAGCACCTCCCAGTGGTCCTTCCCGGTCATCATCGTGAAGGCCGCCGGGACGGCCAGCAGCGTCGCCCCGTCCTTCGACAGCCGCCGGTAGAGCTCCGGGAACCGCAGGTCGTAGCAGATGGACATCCCCAGCCGACCCACCGGTGTGTCCGCCGCCACCACCTCCGTCCCTGGCGCCACCGCCGCGGACTCCTGGTAGGTCGCACCGTCACCCACCTCCACGTCGAACAGGTGCATCTTGCGGTAGACGCCCAGGCGCTCACCCTCCGGGCCGAACAGGACGCTGGTGTTGTAGAGCCGACCGCCGGGAGCCCCTACCTCCAGGACGCTGCCGGACAGGAGCGTCACGCGCAGCTCCCGGGCCAGCTGGGCCATGCGGGACAGGGTGGGGCCCTCGAGCGTCTCGGCGGCGCCCGGGCGCTCGGCCTCGGGGCCCATCCAGGCGAAGTTCTCTGGCAGGCCCACCAGCCGGGCGCCCAGCTCACCGGCCCGTCGGACGAGCCGGGTGGCGACTTCCAGGTTGTGGGCCTTGTCCGCGGTGGACACCATCTGGGCGGCGGCGATGAGGTGCATGGGCCCGTTATAATGCCCGTCCCGTGCGTGGAACCCCTGGGAATTCCTGGCCCTGTTGGGCAGGTTTCAAGGGGCCGTAGAGGGAGCGTCCTTCCTTTACACCCCTCTGGGGGGTGTGTTACGGACGCGCCCGACATTTTTCGATGTGCACCTCGAAAAGTGGGCCGCCGTGCCCGCTTTTCGCGTTTTTGGAGTCTGGTTTCCCGGTTATGTCGGAGAAGAACCTCAAGCAGACGGTGGAGGAGCGGGCGAGCGCGGTGCTCGACCCCATCGTTGCGGGCGAGGGCCTGGAGCTCGTGGACCTGGAGTTCGTCCGGGAACGCGAAGGGTGGGTGCTGCGGCTCTTCATCGACAAGCCAGGGGGACGGGTGGGACTGGACGAGTGCAGTCAGGTTTCCCGCGCGGTGGACCCCATGCTCGACGTGGAGGACTTCATTCCCCACGAGTACAGCCTGGAGGTCTCCAGCCCTGGTGTGGACCGGCCGCTGAAGAAGCCGGCGCACTTCGAGCGGGTGGTCGGCCAGCGGGTGAAGGTGAAGACCTTCGGACCGCTGGGCGAGCCGCCGCGCAAGAACTTCGCCGGCAAGCTGGCCGGGGTGGCGGGCGACGGCATCTCGGTGGAGGTGGAAGGCGCCGGAACCTTCCACATCCTCTTCAAGGACATCGCGAAGGCGAACCTGGAGTTCGAGTTCTAGACGTCGACATACAGGGCACCCTGCCGCGCGGGGGGCCCGTGGCCCATTCAGGAGAAGACCATGCCCACGCAGCAAGCCAACCCGAGCGTCAACCTCAACCTCGTCCTGGACCAGGTCGCCAAGGACAAGGGCATCGACCGGGCTGTGCTGATTGCCACCCTCGAGGATGCGATGAAGACCGCGGCCAAGAAGCACTTTGGCCAGGACCGCAACCTCGAGGCCAAGTACGACCCCGAGAAGGGCGTGGTGGAGCTGTTCCAGGCCATCACCGTGGTGGAGGAGATCACCGACCCCGTGCAGGCGGTGAACCAGATCACCCTCGGTGAGTCCCACAAGAAGGGCATGGAGGTGGAGCCCGGCGACGAGCTCGTCTTCCAGATCTTCTACCGGGACGAGGACGCCAACGAGGCCAAGGCCCAGGACGACCAGTACGGCGACATCCTGCGCCTGAAGACCTTCCGCCGCGGCTTCGGCCGCATCGCGGCGCAGACGGCCAAGCAGGTCATCCTGCAGCGCACCCGCGATGCCGAGCGCGAGAACGTCTTCAACGAGTACAAGGACCGCAAGAACGAGATCGTCACCGGCATCGCCCGCCGGTTCGAGCGCGGCAACATCATCGTGGACCTGGGCCGCGCCGAGGCCGTCCTGCCGGTGCGCGAGCAGGTCCCGCGTGAGACGTACCGCCCGGGCGACCGCGTCCAGGCCTACGTGCTGGACGTGCTGCGCGAGTCCAAGGGCCCGCAGATCGTCCTGTCCCGCGCGTCGGTGAACCTGCTCACCAAGCTGTTCGAGATGGAGGTGCCCGAGATCGCCGAGGGCATCGTCGTCATCGAGGCCGCCGCGCGCGAGCCGGGTGGCCGCGCGAAGATCGCCGTCTCCAGCCGGGACTCGGACGTGGACCCGGTGGGCGCATGCGTGGGCATGAAGGGCAGCCGCGTGCAGGCGGTGGTGCAGGAGCTGCGCGGGGAGAAGATCGACATCGTCCCGTACGACGAGGACCCGGCGCGCTTCGTGTGCTCGGCCCTGGCCCCCGCGGAGGTCAGCCGCGTCATCATCGACGAGGCCAACCACGCCATGGAGCTCATCGTCCCGGACGACCAGCTCAGCCTGGCCATCGGCCGGCGCGGCCAGAACGTGCGCCTGGCGGCCCAGCTGACGGGCTGGAAGCTGGACATCAACAGCGAGAGCCGCGTGCGGGAGATGCGCGAGTTCGCCAACCGCTCGCTGGGCGCGCTGCCGGGCGTCAACGAGATGCTGGTGGAGACGCTCTACGCGCACGGCTTCCGCCAGGCCCGCGACGTGGCCGAGGCCAACGCCGAGGTGCTGGCGCAGATCCCCGGCGTGGACCCCGCCCGCATCCCCTCCATGCAGGAGGCCGCCCGGAAGCGGATGGTCGAAGACCAGGCGGAGCTGTCCCGCATGGATTATGAAAGGGAGCAGGCCCGCATCGCCGAGGCGCGCCGCCACCCCGACGAGCTGAACCAGTCCGAGCGGATGGCGCGCGTGCGCGGCGTTGGCGAGAAGACCATCGAGCAGCTGCAGTCGTCCGGCTACCGCACGGTGGAGGACATCGCCAACGAGAAGGACCTCGCGAAGCTGGGCGACGTCCCGGGTGTGGGCATCAAGAAGGCCCGCCAGCTCAAGAGCGCGGCGGAGAACTACCTTGTGGAGGAGGCCAAGCTGCGCGCGGAGCTGAACGCCGAGCGCGGTATTTCGGCGGCGACCCTGGACGGTGGCGCGGAAGCCACCAAGTCGCCGTAAGCTAGAAGAGGAGAGGGGACGTGGGGCGCCCGACTGGCCGCTCGGAGCCAGCAGCAAGCGCGGAGTCAGGCCCGGTCCGGATGTGCGTCGGATGCGGGTCCAAGCGACCGCAAGCAGAGCTCACCCGGTTCGTGGTAGGCCCCGGGGGCGCCATCGTGGTGGACAGGGAGCGGCGGCTGCCCGGACGGGGCGCCTACCTGTGCGGTGTCGGTTGCATGACGGCAGCGCTGAAGCGGAAGGCATTTGCAAGGGCCTTTCGCGGGAAGGCGGGGTTGTTAGACCCGTCGCAGCTCGGGTAGGCAGAGCAGCCTGCGCCATGAGGGCGGAGGGGTGTTGGGGGGGAGTGGGTGTTAAGGACCACTCGCACACATTTTCGGGTTTGAGCTAGGGTGCTGCGCCCCGGAGTCGCCGGGTGTGGCAGGCCAACAAGGGCAATATGTCGAAGAAGCGCGTCCACGAAATCGCCAAGGAGCTCAAGGGCCACGGCATTGAGCTCGACAACAAGGAGGTCGTAAACGAGCTGTCCGCGCTCGGGTACGACGTCAAGAGCCATTCGTCCTCCCTCGATGACGACCAGGCGACCGCCGCCGTCCAGAAGATCCTGGACAAGCGCAAGCCGAAGCAGGCCGCGCCCCCCGTGACGGCGAAGGGGTTCGTGGTGCGCCGCAAGGTGGGCCCCCCCGCCGGCGCGTCGGGAGACGCGGGCATGGAGTCCCAGTCGGCTGACGCCGGGTACGAAGGTGTGCCCGAGTCCCTGCCGCCCGAGGCTCCGCCCCAGGCCCCAAGCCACACCATCGAAGCGGCCCCGCCGACCGTCGAGGAGCCCCCTCGCCACGTCGAGCCGCCCGCGCCCGCCGTCGAGT
>NZ_SRLW01000217.1:0-17433 GCF_006518215.1 Myxococcus sp. AB025B | reverse complement strand
CCCTGCGCAACGCCTCCTCCAGCACGCCACGCGCCAGTGGGTCCGGGTGGTGCGCCGCCACCACCTCCAGCTGCTCCCGGTCCTCCCCGAGCAGCTGCAGCACACACCCGCCCCCCAGCGCCTCCGACACCTTGCTCGCCAGCACGTCCAGCACCGTGGGCAGGTCCAACCCCGCCTCGGCGATGAGCTGGCTGACCTGCACCAGCACGTGCAACCGCGCCGCGCCCCGGCGGCTCTCCTCCTCCGCCGCGCGCGCGTCCCGGAACAGCCGCGCGTTGTCCATCGCCAGCGCCGCGCGCCGCGCCAGCTCCTCCGCCAGCGACACGTCCGTCACGTCGAAGGGCGCCCGCTCCGAGTCCCGTACGAAGGTCAGCGCCCCCAGCGTGCGCTGCCGCGCCACCAGCGGCGTGAGGATGACCGTGCTCGCGCGCCAAGAACTGCCGGGCTTTGCGTCCACGGGCCCTCGCGTCCCGCGCGTCTCCAGTCGCGACTGCCCGCTCGTCAGCACCCGCGACAGGAGCGACGGCTGCCCCGCGTCCAGCGGGAAGCTGGTCAGCTCCAGCACCCGCTCCGCCTTCTCCGGGTCCGCGTGCAGCACCGCCAGCCGGCGCACCACGCCGTCCTCGTACGAGTCCACCGCGCACCCGTCCGCGAAGTGCCCCAGCGCCAGCCGCGCCACCCCGGCCACCGTCTCCTCCCAGCTCAACGAGCCGGACACCAACGCGCTCGCGTCCGCCAGCAGGCTCAGCCGAGCCCCCAGCGCCTCCGCCTCCAGTCGCGCGGTGTGCTCGCGCTCGTACAGCCGCGCGCGCTCCAGCGCCTGCCCGCACTGTCGCGACAGCCCCACGAGCGACGCGCGCTCCAGCGCGGAGAACGCCTTCTCCCGCTCGAAGCCGAAGGCCAGCGTCCCGAACACCCGCCCCTCCACGAACAACGGCAGCAGCGCCAGCGCGCGGGGCGGCCCCTCCCCCAACGGCCCCGCCAGCGTCGGGTAGCGCTCGCGTATCGCCGCCACCGTCTCCAACCACACCGGCGCCTCCGCGCGCTTCGCCGTCTGCGCCAGCAGCTCCTCGCCCCCTCGGGGCAGCTCGCGCAGGGGCTCCACCAGCGCGTCCGGGACGCCCACCGCCGCGACGAGCTCCGAGGCCGCGCGCCCCTCCGCCGTCAGGTGCACGATGCCCGCCGTCGCCTCCACCGCGGGCAGCCCCAAATCCAGCACGACATGGGCCACCTCCTCGCGCGTGAGCGTCTGACCGAACGCCTCCGTCACCGCCTGGAGACGGCTCAGCCGCAGCACCTCCGCCTGCTCCACCTCCGCGCGCGCCCGCGCCACCGCCCACTCGCGCTCCAGCGCCAGCCCCGCCAGTCGCGCCTGCAATCCCAGCCGCGCCAGCTCCTCGTCCGTCGGCACCCGGCCCTCGGGCAGCACCGCGCACAGCACCCCCACGCCGCTGCCCGGCTCCACCCCCGCGAGCAGCGGCAGCGCCACCAGCACCTCCCGCTCCGCGTCCAGCGCCACGTACGGCAGCAGGCCCCCGTCGATGTCCCGCAGTCCATCCAGCAGCCGCTCGCCCCGCGCGCGCGCGGCGCCGACGGACAGCCCCGGCGTGACGAGCACGTGCGCTTCGCTTCCGTCCTCTCGCCAACACATGAAGACGTCGGACACGGCGAGGGAGGACGCGGCCTCACGCAGCAGCGCCTCCAGCACCGCCTCCACGGACGGCGCGAGGGACAGCCGCTCCAACGTCCGCGTCACGCGGTCCTCGGCGGCTCCCCGGTTGCTCTCGGGCACCTTCATGCCCACACGTCCCCCCAGCCAAGGCCCACCGGCGGGCCCCACCGCGAATCCCCAGTGTCCCATGTCCGCTGTGCCCGCGAAACCCGCGCGCGCCTTGTACCCGGGGACAAGTCGTCCGGGCGTTCAGTGGACGAACACTCGGCCCTCAGTGGGCGAACACGTTGAAGAAGGCGAAGAAGATCTCCAACACGATGAGCAGCACGATGACCGCCTCCAGGGTGTGCGAGCGGTCGATGTCCACGTCGCCCTTGAGCAGGCCGTACGTCTGGGCGAGCAGCTGCTGCTTGCGCGTCACCGAGCCCTGCCACGCGGGGATGCGCATGCGGCGCACCGCGGCCTCGTAGACCTTGGCCAGGTAGAAGTCGCCGATGATTTTCAGGCTGTTGTCCACCCGCTCGATGAACTCGTTCAGGTCCACCAGCGTGCCCAAGGTCTGCCGCGTCAGCGTGCGGTACGGACTGCGGAACAGCCGCGTCCACCCGTGCCGCTTGGCCTGCACCTCGTCGTGGATGCGCGCGATGTGCTCGTCCAGCTTCTCGTCGAAGTAGCGGAACTCCAACAGCTGCGCGTTCGCGATTTCGAGCAGGTCCGGGATGTCCCCGGAGCCCGAAGGCTCGTAGACGAACGCGCTGTTCCAGTCGATGACGACCAAATCATTCACCGTGTAGCTGAAGCGCACCTGGGTGACGGCCTCGCTCTCCCGGCGCGACAGCGGCGTCTCCCCGTTCTCCCCCAGCAGGAGCCTCGCCAGGTCCGCCTTCTCCAAGAGCTCCTCCGCGGTGGGGTTGCCCCGGATGCTCTCCGCGAAGATGACCGTGTAGCTCTCGTTCTGGTCCCACAGGTGCGCGCCCTGCACCGCCGGCGCAATCGTGCGCCGCACGCCCTCCACCCAATCCAGCGCCAGGTCCTCCAGCGCCTGGCTGTCGTAGAGCTCGTCCGCCACCCGGGTCAGCTGCTCCAGCGACGTGCCAGGCACCACCGGCACCCTCAGGATGATGGACGCCGCGCCATGGTCGAACAGCCGCGCCGTGGCATCCACCGTGACGGGACTGTCACGAAGCGCCAGCGCCCGGCGCCCCAGCTCATACGCCAGCGGCGGATTGGGCAGCTGCAGGTACTGGCCATTCTCGCGCGACAGCTTCAGCCGGCGGGTGTCCTCCGAGACGGCCCTGCGCGCCCGCTCGAGGTTGATCTCCTCCGCGATATCGAAGGTCCGGTAGCACAGGATGTGCGCCTTCTCGAAGACCAGGGAAGACTCGGCGGCCATGGTGCGCTCAAGCCTAGCCGCTGCCTCCCACTCGTCCGCGCGTCAGGTGCCCTTCCTCGCCCGCATGTCCGGGAGGCGTCATTCCACCCACGGCCAATCCACGCCAGGCCCCCCGACGCCCTCTCCACCCGTCCTCCCACGTCACATTGTCGATGTTTCAGCGGCCGAAGCCTGTCACCCCCGGCTTCGCCTCATTCCTCTCACCCTCTTGGATGTCAGGACAGGCGCGCAACGCCTGCCATGACCGGGGGAAGGCTCACCGCGTGGAAGACGGCGGCCGGGCGCCGGGCGGCAGGAGCTCCGTGCGCACGTCCCACAGCTCCGGGAAGAAGCGCAGGTCCAACGCCTTGCGCAGGAAGGACACGCCCGTCGAGCCACCGGTGCCCTGCTTGAACCCGATGATTCGCATCACCGTCATCATGTGACGGTAGCGCCAGAGCTGGAAGCGCTCCTCGGTGTCCACCAGCTTCTCGCACATCTCGTACGCGTCCCAGTGCGCTTCGGTGTCCTCGTAGATGCGACGGAACACCTCCACCACCGCGGGGCTCTTCTCGTACGGCTTCTTCCAGTCGCGCTGGGCGTGGTCCTCGGGAACCGCGTGGCCCTTGCGAGCCAGGTAGCGCAGGAACTCGTCGTAGAGGCTGGGAGACTCCAAGAGCCGCTCCAGCTCCCCGTGCACGTCCGGCTGGTGACGGAAGGGGCCCAGGGCGTTGGCGTCCTTGTTGCCCAACAGGAACTCCACCGCGCGGTACTGCCAGCTCTGGAAGCCGGACGCGGGCCCCAGCGCGTCGCGGAACTCCAGGTACTCATTCGGCGTGAGCGTCTCCAGCACGCTCCACTGCTCGAAGAGCATCCGCTGGATGTGCCCCACGCGCGCGAAAATCTTGAAGGAAGGCTCCAGCCGGTCCGCCTGGACATAGCGGACACACGCGCTCAGCTCGTGGATGAGCAACTTCATCCACAGCTCGCTCGTCTGGTGCTGGATGATGAAGAGCAGCTCGTCGTGGTGCGGTGGCTGCGAGCGCGGAACCTGCGCCGACAACACCCGGTCGAGCTGTAGGTATTCACCGTACGTGGTCCGTCCGGCCAGGTCGGTGATGATGCCAGGCTCCAGATCTCGTTTGTTCATGGGCCCGGGCATTCATGCCCCTGCGAGCCCCCGCGGGCAAGACTTCCCGTACGGGCGTCCCTCGAACCCTCTCCCGACGACGGAGCCTGGGTTGACGAAGGTGCGCGGTCACTGTCTGCCCGGGCCGGGGCAGCGTGCCGCGGATTAACCGTTCGCGGCTTGCGCTGCTGCTGCCAGGGCCTTCGACGCGGCGCGGCCACGCGGAAGCTTGATGTCCTCGACGCTGTCAGCGGGGGCGTAATCCACCCACGCGGAGGGGCGACGGTTGGTCTTCTCCAGCATGCGCAGCTTCTGGTAGTGCGCCGCGCAGTAGCCCTTGGTCCGGCTGGGCTTGCCGCAGCCGACAATGGCGCACGCGCGCGAGCCATCCGCCGCCGCCGCCGCGGGCTTGCGACCCCGGCGCTTGCCACCCACGGGGGCCGCCGCGCTCACCGCGCCACGCGCCGCCGGACGACCCACGGCCTTGCGGCCGCCCTTCGCCGCCGGAACCTGGGCGCCGAACAGGGGACCCACCACCTCGGCCAGGGGGGCCAGCCGCTCCGCCACGTTGCGCAGCGCATCCAGGTCCGCCGTCCCGGACTCCAGGCGGGAGACCACGTCGCGCAGCGGCTTGAGCTGGACCTCGATTTCGTTACGGATCATGTCCCGAAACGCTTTATCCACGGACATTCGTTCAATCCTCGTCTTGGCTAGTCTGGGTGTTGAAGGTCTGGAAGGGGGAGTTGATTTGTGAAGCCGTCCATACCCATACCTTCCAATTTAGGATTTGTCTAAAGGAAGCGATAAAAGGTGTGACTGAAGGACGTATCACCCCCCCCGCCGTCCCAGGTCGGGTCCCATTCCAGTGAGGCGGGAACGGCGCTCAACCCTCCCAGCGCAGGTCGTCCAGGAAGGGGCCGGAGCCCGAGAAACCGGCCTCGGAGCCCGAGGAGCGCGTGTCCAGCCGGCACCGGGACAGCTCCTGGGCGAGCGCCTGTTGCTCGCGTGGAGCCATCACCGCGGTGAGCCGGGGAAGCAATGAGGACTCCACTTCTTGGAGATGCGCGACCCACAGGTCCTCGAGCGTGAGGAAGCGGGCCTGCCATTCCGCGCTCTGGAGGGGATGCTCCTCCAGCTCATCCAACAGCTCATGCATGGCCTGCCGGTCCCCGGCCTGCTGCCGCCCCCGGGCACGCCCCTCCACCCGGGTCACCCAGGGCTGAAGACAGCGCTCCTCCAGCCAGAGGTGGTGTCGCAACAGCGCCACCAGCTCCCGCACGCCACGGGTTGACCCAGACTCATCGTCCCCCGCGCCCAGGTGCTCGAAGCGCTCCTCGAGCTCCCGGTGCTGCTCGACGAGGATGTCGAAAGGGCCTCCCATCCCTGAACCATCTGCACGACGGGGCAGGCAGACAACCAAAGGCGGGCTTCAGCCTCACATTATCGAAACTCAAACGAACGGCCGAGCGAACGTTCGACAGGGGTGAAACAACCACATGGAATCGTGCCGTATCCGGGGACTGAAAGCCCATGGGGG
This sequence comes from Myxococcus sp. AB025B, assembly GCF_006518215.1. Taxonomy (NCBI): domain Bacteria; kingdom Pseudomonadati; phylum Myxococcota; class Myxococcia; order Myxococcales; family Myxococcaceae; genus Myxococcus; species Myxococcus sp. AB025B. The sequence continues at coordinate 11,723 of NZ_SRLW01000217.1, read as the reverse complement.
GTCGACGCCAAGCGTTGCCTACTCAAAGCAACCTGGGGGGTGGGCCGGGGTCATCCCCCCGGGGACGGTGCGTGGGTTTGGGGACGTGGAGTCCAGGGGCCCGGCTGCCCGGCCGGTCCGGCTGACGTGGCGCCCGGGCGTCTCCATGATGTGTCCCCGTGGAAGCCTCGCTCGCCACCGTGCGCAGGGCCGTGTTCCGCCTCGCCGAGCGGGGGGCGGCGCTGTCGGCGCGCTACCATCGCGCGCGGCTGATGGGGGCCGAGCACGTGCCGGCCCGGGGCCCCGTGCTGCTGGTGGGAAACCACGGCGTCTGGGGTTACGAGACACCGGCCTTCTTCCACCTGCTGCACCAGGCGACGGGACGCCGGGCGCTGGGGCTGGCCGAGCGAGGCTTCTTCCGCATCCCCGTCCTCCGCACGGTGTTGCCGTGGCTGGGCGGGGTGGAGGGGACGAAGGACAACGCGCTGGCGGCGCTGAAGGAGGGGGCGTTGGTGGTGTGCTACCCCGGCGGCGCGCGCGAGGTCTTCAAGCGTCCCCCAGGCCGCTATCAGCTCCGGTGGGAGCAGGCCCTGGGCTTCGCGCACGTGGCGGCGCGCGCGGGGGTGCCGGTGGTGCCCTTCGCGGGCTTCGGGGTGGATGACACGTTCCTGTTCCCCCCGGGCGAGGCGAAGCTGGGCGTGCGGCTCACCGACGAGGAGAAGTACCGCGTGCCCCTGCTCGTGGGACTGGGGCCGCTGCCCTTCCCGGTGCGGCTCACCTTCGCGCTGGGGAGCCCGCACCTGCCGCCGCCGGCCGGAGCGTCCGAGTCCCGCCTGCGTGCGTTTCGAGACCGGGTGGCCGCGAGCGTGCACCGGTTGATGGTGAAGGCCCGCCATGCTTGAGCCCTCCTCCTCTTCCCTGGAGCGTCGTCGCGCGGCGCCCCTCGTCCCGGACGTGGAGGACATCCCCTCCGGCTACGAGCGGCTGGCGTGCGAGGAGCGCCCGATGAAGGGCACGTCGGTGCGGCTGTTCACCTTTCCCGACGGCGACACGGACCCCTCGCGCACCGTGGTGTGTCTGCCGGGCCTGGGCGCCAGTGGCCGCTCCTTCGCGCCGATGGAGCCCTTGTCCCGCCTGTTCCGTCTGCTGTTGTGGACGCCGCCCCTGCACACCCCGGCCACGCACTCGCCGCTCGCGTGGAACCTGGCCGTGCTGGACCATGTCGAGGCGCGGTTGCCGGAGCGCTTCGCGCTGGTGGGCTCGTCCTATGGGAGCCTGCTGTCCATCGCCTTCGCGCTGGCGCATCCGGAGCGGGTGCGGGCGCTGGTGCTCGTGTCGCCCGTGGCCAGCGTGCGTCGGGTGAGGCGGCTGGCGGTGTCGCTGTCGACGCTGGTGCGCGCGCCTCGGCCGCTGGCGTACCTGGTGGCGCCCATGGTGGCGCGGGTGCTGGGGGGCGCGAGGCTGCCGCCGGAGGGGCGCGCGGAAATCGTGCGCGAGGCGCGCAGGCTGACGCCCCTGGAGCTCTTGCGTCGACTGCGGGACGTGCTGGCCGCGGACTTCCATCCCCGCCTGCACGAGCTGCGCGTGCCCACGCTCGTCATCCAGGGCGGCAGGGATTTGCTGGTGCCGCCCGAGGCCGCGGTGGACGTGGCCCGGCACATCCCCGGAGCGCGGCTGGAGCTGCTGCGCGACGCGAGCCACCTGCCGTACATGAGCCACCCGGAGGCGTTCAACGCCCTCGTGGGGGCCTTCCTCGAGGAGTATGGGGTCGCCCCCCGGGAGCTGCGTGGATGAGCGCCCTCGCCGAACAGTGGTCTCGCGGAGCCCTGATGTTCCTGTCGCGGAGGACGGGCCTGAAGGACTGGGCCACGCGGCTGCCTCCGCTGAAGAAGCTGTCGCGGCGCTTCGTCGCGGGCGAGACGCTCGACGAGGCGATGGACGCGGTGAAGGCGCTCACCGCGCAAGGGCTGTCGGCGTCCTTCGACCACCTCAACGAGGCGGTGAAGGACGCGGCGGAGACGCGCGAGGAGGTGCGCGAGTACCGCCGGCTGCTCGCGCGCATCGACCAGACGGGGGTGCGGGCCAACGTGTCGCTGAAGCTGACGCAGTGCGGGCTGCTGCTCGATGAAGCGCTGGCGCTGGAGAACGCGCGACAGGTGGTGGCGGACGCCGCGTCACGCGGCGCGTTCGTGCGCATCGACATGGAGCACGGCGCGGTGACGCAGGTCACGCTGGACATCGTGCGAAAGCTCCACGCGGAGTTCGGAGAGCCACACGTGGGCGCGGTGCTGCAGAGCTGCCTGCGGCGCACGGAAGCGGACGCCCGCGCGCTGTGCGCGGAGCGGGTGCGCATCCGTCTGTGCAAGGGCGCCTATCTGGAGAGCGAGGCCATCGCCTACCCAGACAAGACGGACGTGGACGCGAGCTTCGTGCGGTGCATGAAGGTGCTGCTCGACAGCGGCGTGTATCACGGCATCGCCACGCACGATGAGCGGATGATTGACGCCACGCTGGAGCACGCCGCGCGGCGCGGGCTGCCTCGCGGTGCGTTCGAATTCCAGATGCTCCATGGCATCCGCGCGGACCTGCAACGCCAGCTCGCGGACCAGGGACATCCGGTGCGCGTGTATGTCCCTTACGGGCGCCACTGGTATCCCTATCTCATGCGCCGCATGGCCGAGCGGCCCGCGAACCTGGCCTTCGTGCTGAAGAACCTCGCGCGAGGTTGAAGCGGACACCGCCCCCTCGTGTCGGATTGAACAGACGTCCCGTCCGCGAGTCGTGAGCGCTCAGGATTCACGGGCCACGTGCGTCCTCCTCCCACGGGAATTCCTGTCGTCCCGCCACCACGACGCCGTGCCAGGACACCCGGGTGCGCCGCACCCGGCAGGGGAAGCACATGGCCATCATCCATCTCCGATTCCGGAGCCGTGCTCGCGCGTGCGGTGCGCTCCTCTTCGCCCTCGGGCTCGCGTGCGCGGGAGGCGGCACGGGCGGCTCGGGTCGACCCGACGTGTTCGTCGAGCAGGACGCGGCCCGGCTCCATGAAGCGCGGCAGGTCGCCGTGCGCGTGGCGGCGCTGGCCGGCACCGTGCGCGAGGTCGGCGCCAGGCTGGAGCTCACGTTCTGGTCGGAGCAGGGCGCGCTGACGCTGGTGGGCTACCAGGCCCAGGAGCGCGGCGGACGCGCGGGCCGGCCCGTGGACGCCGCGGAGCTCCAGCGGCAGGTGGCCACGCGGCTCCTGTCCACCACGCGACAGCCGCCGGGAGAGGTGGTGCTGACGCTGGAGCGCGGGGCCTCCTCGTGGCGGGTGGAGCCGCCCCTCCTGCTCCCGGCCGAGCGTCCCCTGGGAGCCCGCCGCGCCCCGGGCCGACGCGAGGCCGGAACGCCCGAGCCCGGCGCCGTGGTGGAGGGACTCAAGAAGCTGCTCGCGCCGGTGCGAGTGCCGGCGGGAGGCAGCGCGTGGGCGGACGTGACGGTGCGCCTGCGGGACGGCCGCGTGGTGGGCTGGGGGCTGAAGGACTGGCGCGAGCTGCGGGGTGGCCGGGACGACGCGACGCGACCGGTGTCCCGAAGGGTGCTGGAGGAGACGGCCTCCGTGCTGCTGCTCCATGCGCCGGCGACGGGGGAGCGCTCGCTGCAGCTGGGGCTGCGTCTGGTGCACGAGCCGGGCGCGGCGGCGGCGGCGGGCTGGGTGGAGGTGGCGGCCCCTTGAACGACACGAGCCCCGACGCGCGGTGGAGACGTCCAACCGTGCGCGGGGCCCGTGGGTCCTGCCGACGACTGCCGACTAGAAGTAGCCGCCGAGCGTGGTCGCCACGCCGAACGTCACGTCCACGTCGTCACCCAGGCCGATGGCCAGACGGGGGCCGGCGCCGATGAAGAAGTGGCTGGTGACGTGGTACAGGAACGGCGCGTAGCCATCCAGGATGACGGTGGACGCAGCACCCGTCCCGTCCTGCGTGGCGATGATGTTGTCACCGACGAACAGCGTCACGCCGGCCTTCGGCCACACGGAGATCTTCTCCGCCAGCGCGATGTTGTAGCCCACGCGTCCGCCGATACCGAAGGCGGCCACCGTGTCTCCCTCACCGAAGAGCACGCGCAGCTGCACGTTGGCTCCGACGGAGAGGTTCTCCTTGAGGAAGTAATCGGCGCTCGGCGCGATGTGGAAGTAGCCGTACCCCGCACCCTCCGTCGTGTAGCCCAGGTTACCGAACGCATCCGAGCTGACGACAATCTGCCCGGCGTTCCCGAAGCTGCCCGAACCGCCGCCCGTCTCCTGCGCGCTCGCCGTCGACGCCACCATCAACCCTGCCGCCACGGCCATCGCCTGCCACTGATTTGCCTTCATGAAGCGTCCCTCCGTTGCGTTAGCCCGCGGTCATTCCCGGGCGCTCGGCGGCCCCTTCTAGTCAATGGGCGAAAGCGTGCATCCTTTTTTCGTTCTTCATGTGTCGGCTATCACATCACCACTACTTGAGAATTCGCGCAGGACCGTACGACCAGGGGCCCATGGGCCCGGAGAACGGGGATTTGGCGGGGGGCCTTCCAGGGCGGACGCGCGCGGTGGGGCCCGCGTGAGACACCGCTGAGACACGGCGCCGGAGCACACGCGTCACGCCGCGAGCCCGCGGACGAGAAGGCGCGGCCGGGTGGAGGCGTCACGTTGCCCGGCCGGCCTTCCCATTCGCGAAGTCCCGCGCACCAGGCGGCCCTGACCGCCCGGGAGGAGTGCGCGGCACGAAGCGTTGGATAGCAATCACCGAGCCACCCGCGCGTCCGGGCGAAATCAATCCCTTGTCACGCCGGGACCCTCGGGGGACGCGCGGAGGTGGGACCCGCTCATCCCAGAAGCGAACAGTCTTGCAATGATTGGCATGACTGGCGTTGCCGTGGCCCTCTAGGATTCCAGCAGGTGCCCCGTTCGCGGTGGGAGGGGACCATGCCTCGAGTGCGCACGCCCGCGGTCGCGGGCTCCTTCTATCCGGCCCAGCCCTCCACGCTGTCCACCCAGCTGGACACGTGGCTGGAGCAGGCGCGTGTGCCGGGGGACACACCGCCCGCGGCGCTCATCGTCCCCCATGCCGCGTATGTCTATTCCGGCGGGGTGGCGGCGGCGGCCTACGCCACGCTGTGGGCGCGCCGCGCCGCGCGCACGCGGGTGTTGCTGCTGGGCCCCAGCCACTTCGTCCCCCTGCGGGGCGTGGCGTATCCGGAGGTGGACCTGCTGTGCACGCCCCTGGGGGACGTGCGGCTGGACGAAGGGCTGCGCGAGCGGGCCATGCGGCTGCCCCGGGTGACGGCGTCGACGGGGGCGCACGAGTCGGAGCACGGGCTGGAGGTGCAGCTGCCCTTCCTGCAGCGGGTGCTGGAGCACTTCACGGTGCTGCCGTTGGTGGTGGGCCGGGGCGCGTCGGACGAGGTGGCCCAGGTGCTGGAGGCGCTGTGGGACGAGGACGTGCTGCCCGTCATCACCTCGGACCTGTCACATCACCTGCCCTACGAGCAGGCCTCGCGCGCGGACCGGGTGACGGCGGCGCGGGTGCTGTCGTTGGAGGAGCCGCTGGATGCGGGGAGCGCGTGTGGCGCGGAGGCCATCAACGGGCTCTTGCGCGTGGCGAAGCGGCGGGAGCTGCGGCCCCGGATGGTGGCGCTGCGCAGCTCCGGGGATGCGTTCGGCGCGCACGAAGGCGTGGTGGGCTACGGGGCCTTCGTCTTCGACGCGCCGTGAGTCAGTCGTCCCAGGAGAGGGTGTACTCGCTGTCGAGCAGCGACGTCTGGCGGCCCCGCACCTGGATGTCCTGGGCGCCGACGGCCTGGAGCGCGCCCTCGAGCATGCCCTCGTTGTAGGCCACGGGCGTGAAGATGCGGCGCATGTGGATGCGGCCCGCGCGGGCGCTGGTCCACTCCACCACCAGCTCACCGAAGTCGATGGCCATGCGGTAGGCCTCCGGCAGCATGTTGACCAGCTGCTTCGGGTCGCCGCCCACCTGCTGGCGCACCTCCAAGCCGAACATGGAGTGCACGAAGGCGAGCGTGCCCTGGACGCCAATCTGGCGCATCGCCTCCTCGAAGCCGCCCAGCTGGGGCGCGAGCAGGTGGGCCGCGGCGAAGAACAGCCGCATGAAGGGCGGCACCGGGTACAGCTCGGTGGGGTCCAGGTCCGCGGGCATGTCGCCCGCGTCGACGATGCGCTTCACCGCCTGCTCACCTCCCAGGAAGCGCACGGTGTCGAGCACGGCGGCGAAGTGCATGCCCCGGATGTGCTCGGAGGGCTGCACGAGCGCGAGCCGCGCCTCCAGCTCGCGCTGGATGTCCTCGGGCGTGTTCCAGATGCCGCGTTCCATGAGAGCCGACCTCCACCGTGAAAAAATCCGCGCGGAATGCTCGCACAGCTTGCTCGCGCGCGCGAACTCCTTGGAGGGCTCGCGCCGTCTGACGCGCGCTCCGCGTGGAGCACAAGCCGACGTGTCAGGTCGGGTGACGCCCTGGGCGGAGCCTCCAGCGCTCTGGGCTCAGGAACCCAGGGGGCCGGCGGCACGGGGGGTGGTGGAGGCCTCCTCTTTCCGGAGCTTCGCGTCGAGCAGGAAGTTGCCGAACGGCACCAGCGACGCGCCGAACGCGAACACCACGCGCGAGAAGGACCAGCGCAGGGCGATGGCCACCTCCATCAGCGCGAAGAGGTACAGCACGAACAACAGCCCGTGGGCCATGCCCGCGAAGCGCACCGCCAGGGGCATCCCCGCCGCGTACTTCAGGGGCATCGCGATGAACAGCAGCGCGATGAAGGACAGGCCCTCCAGCAGGGCCACGGCGCGGAATCGTCCAAGAGGGGTCTTCAGCATGAGGGTCTCCTCGTCCTCTCTCCCACCCCCAGGCCTGTCCGTCCATGCGTCAGTGTGACGCACCCGGGGGCACGCTCGCCCGCCAGGTGCGCCCGGCGCGTGCCCCGCCGCCTTCGAGCCGTGTCATGGCGGGCGCTAGAATGGACGGCGGGCAGGACGTCGGCGTCCACCCAGACCCACGAGGGGGGAACATCATGTCGGGAAACGACAAGCTGGAGTCCACCATCCAGGTGCCTCGCGCGGACCGGAAGGGGGCGAAGCTGGTGCTGGAGCGCCCCTCCGGCACGCTCAACACCGTGGCCATGCGGATGGTGGTGAGCGGGAAGATGCAGGGCCAGGAGCGGCGGCAGCTGCACTCGGCCACCTTCAGCGGAGAGACCACGCTGCCCCTGCCGGATGACTTCCTGCCCAGCGCGGCGCAGGGCTTCGTGCGCGTGGTGTTCACCGTGGCCGACCCCGCGGGCGTGGGGGCGCGGTTCCTCCAGCGCGCCTCGCTCGTCTTCGAGAAGGGCGGCAAGGAGGCCCTCTGGGATGACTTCTCCCTGGAGAAGGGCTCGGTGGCGGACTTCATCACGCTGACCTGGACGGTGGTGGAATGAGGGCGGCGCTCGCGCTGCTCACGGCGCTCTGCGCGGGGGTCACGAGTGCCCAGGCCCCACCGCCGAAGCCGAACACGGTGGAGCTGGACTTCCCGAGCATCCTGCGCGGCGGCTCGGAGGCGGCCGCGGGGTTGGATGTCGCCACGGCGGGAGAGCTGGTGCACCCGGCGAACCCCACGGCCCTGGTGGCGAGCCTGCGCGGCGTGGGCGCGGTGCTGAATGGGACCCAGGCCTCGTTCGCGCTGCAGTTCAATCCCTACCTGCTCACCGAGGGCTTCGAGCGGCTCTACTCGGAGGCCGTCGCCGCTCGCAACGCGTCGCTCGTCACGCGGCTGCTCCAGGACACGGCCATCACGCTGGGCATCGGACAGGACACGCCGTTTCCGGACGCGACGCCCCAGAAGGGCCGCTTCGCCACGGTGATGGCGGGTGTGTCGATGGACGTGCTCGGAGAGCGCAGCATCTACGGCGCGCGCTACAGCCAGTGCATCGCCAACGTGCTCGCGGACCCGACCCTGTACGAGTTCCCCGACAAGCCCCTGCCCGGGGACTACGACAGCGAGGACGACTTCAAGAAGGCGGACGCCGAGTACCGGGTCGCGATGGAGGCCACGCGGCAGGCGGGCATCGCCCGAATCCGACAGGGGCTCCCCGCGTGCACGAAGGAGTCGCGCTCGTCGTCCAGTGCGCTGTTCCTCTCGGCGGGAGGACGCTGGGTGACGCCGGGGCTCGAGTCGCGGGACGGTGATGGCGTCGCCATCCAGCGCGGGTTCGGCGCGGCCACGTTGGAGTTGTTGAGCCACGCGGACGCGAACCTGGAGGTGGCCCTGCAGGTCCGCGTGCTGCAGGAGCGCGCGCGGCCGGAGCTGTCGATGGAGAAGTGGGTGGACGTCGGCCTGTCGTTCGGCGTCGCGTCGCCGCGCTTCCAGCTCAAGCTGGAGGCGACCCAGTCCCTGCTGAAGCTGGGGGGCACGGAGTCGAGGCGGGCCAGCGTGGTGGCGAGCACGCGGGTGCGCCTGGGCGACAACTTCACGGTGGGCCTGGGCGTGCAGGGGCAAGGCGAGGACATGTCCGATGCGCTCGGACAGATTCGCCCCAGCCTCGTGCTCGACCTGGCGGAGCTGCCCACGCTGCTCCAGTCCGTGCCGACGCCGAGGTGAACCGTGGCTCACCGTGGCGGCAGCGAGACACCGTGCCGCGCGAGGTCCTCGGGGGTGTTGACGTTCACCAGGGAGCGCAGCGTGGGGTCCACCGCGCGCAGTGCGCTCTCGGGCAGGACCCGGGAGCGCAAGCGCGAGAGCAGCCGTCGCAAGGACGGGTCCTCCGGGAGCAGGGCCCGCCAGTGGGGCGCCAGCTCGGCGCGATACACGGCGAGGAGCGGCTCCATCCGCCCCTCGGCCTCGAAGCACACCGCGTCCACGTCCTCGCCGCGCGCGGCGAGCAGCACACGGAGCGACTCCAGCGACACGAAGGGCATGTCGCACGCCACGGTGACGACCCAGCGCGTGCGCGACGCGGTCAGCGCCGCGTGCACACCGCCGGGAGCACCCTTGCCCGGAACCAGGTCCGCCACCGTGCGCAGGGCATGGCCCGCGTAGGGGGCGGGTGCGTTCGCCACCAGGAGCACGTCGCCGAAGTGAGGCGACAGCGCGAGCTGCCGTGACAGCACGGTGCGCCCCTCGACCTCCAGCAGTCCCTTGGGCACGCCCGACAAGCGACGCCCCTGACCGCCCGCGATGATGGCGAGCGTCACGTCCGGGAACTCGGTGCCGTGGAGGGGGTTCATGACGAGGGGCTCGCGTCCACTGGAAGACCGTGGGGCCAGCGTGGCCGGAGCATGGCATACGTCCACCAAGGGTCTGTAGCGGACAGGTCCCGCGCATCCACCTTCGGAGCGTGGCGCAGGTGAGCTCCGCGCGGGTACGTCCGCGCTGCTCATCGCGCCCTGCGCGGTCACGGGACCTCGCTGGGTAGCCCTCCACCTGGAGCCCCTGCTGGGCATCAGGCGCGACCTGGCCCCTGCGCCCCTCGCCCCGCGGAGCTTCCCTCTCGACAAGCACACCAGGCGCGTCCTCGGGGCATCGCTCAACGAACACCCCGTGGCCCCACTCGCCGGGGCACATGCGCAGCCCGGCCGATGCGCCCCGCGCTCGGTGGGGCGTCCATCCATCGTGGTCTGTATGGCCTCGCGACGAGCGCGCCGGGCGGCGCCTCGGGACATCCCAGGTCCAGCAAGCCGTCCGCTGAACCTCGCGACCGCCGGTCCCCTGGACTTCGGGGGCATCGCCCAGCCCTTTCCCTGGCCGTTGCCGCGGTCCCTCGGAGGGCACCCTCCAGCCCTCTGGATGACGCACCGACCCACACCGTGTCCGGCAGGCGGGCAACCGTCGCGGGGTACGATGGACAAGGCGCCGCTCCCTCGACGTAGTCTGCGCCGCGTCGATGCCGCTCACGTCCCTTCACACCGCCCGACAGGCCGCGCTCGAAGCCCTCTCACCGGCGCCCCCCGAGTCCGTGCCCCTGCTCGACGCCCACGGCCGCTTCCTCGCCGAGGACGTCCGCGCGGTGCGCTCGCTCCCCGGCTGCGACAACTCCGCGATGGACGGCTGGGCCGTGCGCGCCGAGGAGACCCGCGGCGCCAACCGGGACCGCCCCGCTCGACTCCGGGTCGTCGACACCGTCTACGCGGGCGCCCTGCCCTCGCGCGCGCTCCAGCCCGGAGAGGCAGCCCGCGTCTTCACCGGCGCGCCCGTTCCCTCCGGCGCGGATGCCGTCATCCGACAAGAAGCCGCGCGCGCGTCGGAGGACGGTCGCCACGTGGACCTCTTCATCACCGTCCCTCCGGGCCATGACATCCGCCGCACGGGCGAGGAGGTGCTCGCGGGCACGCTCCTGTTCAGCGCGGGTCAGCGTTTGAGCGCGTCGGTGCTCGGGGTGCTCGCGTCACAGGGGGAGACCCACGTGCGCGTGAGGTCCGCGCCGCGCGTGGCGGTGCTCGCGACGGGGGACGAGCTCATCCGCCCGGGCCAGCCCGCGCTCTCGCATCAGGTGTACGAGAGCAACTTGATTCTGATAGCGGCGCTCGCTCGTGAGGCCGGCGCGGACGTGCGCCACCTCTCCCGCGCCCGGGATGACGAGCAGGCACTGAGCGAGTCCATCGAGCACCTCGCGCCACGGGTCGATGTGCTCATCACCACCGGTGGGGCCTCGGTGGGGGACAAGGACCACGTCAAGCGGGTGCTCACGCGTCTGGGCGCGCGCTTCCTCGTGGACGGCGTGGCGCTCAAGCCGGGCAAGCCCGTGGCCGTGGCGAAGCTGGGCACCACCGCCGTCGTCGTGCTGCCGGGCAACCCGGGCGCGGCGAGCGTCGCGTTCGACCAGCTCGCGCGGCCCCTGCTGCTCCAGCACCAGGGAGTCCTCGAGCTGCGCCGCCGCGTCCGCGCGCGCCTGTCCGAGCCGCGCCACAAGCAGGCGGGCCTCACGTACCTCATCACCGCCCTGCTCGAGCACGACGACACGGGCGCCCGCGCGGTGCTGCGCCCCCAGGGCGCCGGACAGATTCTCCAGAACGTCCAGGCGGATGGTTGGGCCATCCTGCCTCCAGGCCAGGCCGACTTCGCCGAGGGAGACGTGGTCGAGGTGGAGCTGTTCGACCGCCCCACGCATGTCGCCGTCGCGGCCAGTAGCGAGGGCCCTCGCGCATGAACCGCGTCTCCGCCAGGAGCCTCGTCGTCGGGTCCAGCACGGGCGCAGACCTCGTCCGCCCCACCCACGTCGACGCCACGGCTGCGGGGCCTCACCCATGAGCCGCGTCCCCGCGGTGAGCATCATCGGCTGGTCCGGCGCCGGGAAGACGACGCTCCTGACGCGCCTGCTCCCGGAGCTCGCCTCGCGCGGCCTGCGCGTCGCCGCCGTGAAGCACTCCTCCGACGCGCACCCGCTCCACCGCCCCGGCAGCGACACCGCGCGCTTCCAGCGGGCTGGCGCCGTGCTCACCGGCTTCGCCACCCCCGAGGGCGTCCAGCTCACCCACGACCAGGCCCCCGCGGACAGCCTGCCCACGCTCCTGTCCCGCCTCGTCGGGCGACTGGACCTCGCCCTCGTCGAGGGCTGGAAGGACGGCCCCCTGCCCAAGCTCGAGGTCTGGCGCGAGGGGCTCGGCCCATCCCTGGCTCCGTCACGGCCCGAGGTCTTCGCGCTCATCACCGACGCGCCCCCCCCGAGTCCCACCAGCCCACGAGTCCTCTCCCCCGAGGACCTCGGCGCCATCGCAGACGCGGTGCTCGAGCACCTGCGC
>NZ_SRLW01000216.1:0-17468 GCF_006518215.1 Myxococcus sp. AB025B | reverse complement strand
ACTGGGGGCGAAGTCCGGGGGCGGGAAGAAGCCGGCGTCGAGGTCCTCGGTGACGCAGGTCGAGCTGTTCGTGCGGCCGACGATGCAGGAGGCGCTGCGCAAGGAACTGGGGCCCGAGACGGCCAAGACGCCCGCCGCGAAGTCCAAGGCCCGCAAGCCCGTGGCGACGATTGCCGAGACGGTGAAGGACGCCGTCGCGAAGCCCGTGGCGCAGGTCGCGGAGGCCGTGAAGGACGCGGTCTCGAAGCCCGCGAAGGCGACGAAGACCGCTGTCACGAAGCTTGTCGACGCGGCCGCCACGGCGACGACGAAGACCGTCGCGAAGGCCGTGGAGGTGACGCAGCCCAAGGCGAAGCCCGCCGCCCAGCCCGTGACGGAGACGTCCGCGGTGCTTCCCGCGACGAAGCGTCCCTCCGCGAAGTCCGCGACGAAGAGTCTCGCGACGGCGAAGCCTGGGGCGGTGAAGTCCGCGACTCAGCAGCCCGTAGCGAAGACACCGGCGCCGGCGAAGTCTGCCGCAACGAAGTCCGCGACGCAGAAGTCCGCGCCGGCGAAGTCTGCCGCAACGAAGCCCGCGGTGGCGAAGTCCACCACGAAGCAGGCTGCCGCGAAGAAATCCGCTACGACGGCGAAGTCCACCACGAGGCAGGCTGCGGCGAAGAAGTCCGCGGGGGCGAAGCCCACCACGAAGCAGGTCGCGGCGAAGAAGTCCTCTGCGAAGCCCGTCGGGAAACAGCCCGCGGCCAAGAAGTCCGCTGGGAAGCTCGCGAGCAAGAAGGTCGCGGCTTCCAAGCCCGCGAAGACGTCCGCGGGGGCAAAGCCCGCTGCCTCGAAGTCGTCCGCCGCGAAGAAGCCCACGGGCACGAAGCCCGCAAGGAAGTCGGCACCCTCGAATGCCGCCGCCAGGAAGTCCTCGGCGAAGGGCGCCGCGAAGAAGCCGAAGTCGAAGCGCTGACCCCGTTCGCATCAGCGCGGTCCCATCCCCCGAGATGGGACCGCGTTCGAGCACGGACGCATTCGCTCATCCGTCGTCGGGGCCGCGCCAAGCGCAGCCGCGAACCCCACCTCCGAGATGCGGGGCCCCGCGCGCCGGGACCGCGTCAGCGCACGGACGCATCCGCGCAGCCAACGTCGGCAGCCTCGCAAGCGCGAACCTATCCCTCCGGGAGCTGGTCCCTGCGCGCCGGGCGCAGACGCTCCTCGGGCTGCGCCGTCAGCTCCACCTCCTCCGGCTCCTCGTCACCGCGTCGGAACTCGTGAATCTGGTCCGGCAGGATGTCGCGGAAGTCAGGCTCCTCCTCCAGCGGAGGGGTCGCCGCCAGGTCCTGGTCGGAGATGTTGATCTCCTCCTCGCCGGTGTCCTGGTTCACATGACGTCGCGAGGTGGCCTCGCCCACGTCCTCCGAGCCGAGCTTCTTGAATCGCATGGTGTCTCCTCGCGAAAGCGGGGTGGGCCGGCCGCCGTGTCTCAAGAATGAGAACCCACGCGCCTCACCGCAATTCGCGCCGGCCGGCCGCCTGCCGGGCTCGTCCGCCTAGCCCTTGGGGACCGCCGCGCGGCCCGAGGGGTAGACGGGCTCCACCTCGAGCAGCACCATCCCCAGCGCCAGCACCCGCGACAGCGTCTCGCGCACCGTGTAGCGCCAGGGCGTCGAGCGCCCCTCGTCCGCGGGCACACCCCACGCATCGATGCCCACCGAGTTCGCGATGAACAGCGCCCGGGGCAGATGGAAGCGCTGCGTGACGAGCAGCGCCTGCTTCGCGCCGAACACGCCCCGCGCCCGCAGGCAGCTGTCGTACGTGGACAGTCCGGCCTCGTCCCCCAGCACCAGCTCCGCCGGCATGCCGCGCTCCAGCAGGTAGCGGCGCATGGCCCGCGTCTCATGATGGAACGGCTTCACCTCATCGCCGCTCACCAGCACCGAGCCCACCTTGCCCTCGCGCCACAGCGCCATCGCCATGTCCAGCCGCTGCGCGAGCACCGGCGACGGCACCGCCCCTGGCGCCAGCCCCGCGCCGAACACCAGCGCCACGGGCGCGTCGGGCGCGTCCGCCAGGCTCACGATGCGCTCCTCGTAGCTCACCCGCACCCAGTGCGAGAGGACGAGCAGGCTCACCGCGCCCACGAGCAGGAGGAAGAGGGCCCTGCGCGCCCAGACACCGCTCGCTCGGGTTGGCTTCATGGACCCAGGGGTGACACCGCACCCGGCGCCATTGTGTTACGGCCCGTCGCCCTCGAAAAGCCCTGTGTGGGCCCGGCGCGTCACGCGGGCGCGTCCGCCTGGGGAGCAGCCTGCCCCGGCAACAAGCGCTGGAGCGTCTCCAGCAACTGCCGCGGGTCCACCGGCTTCGACAGGATGGCGGAAACCCCCTGGCTGGCCGCGTACACCGCCCTGTCCCGGGGACTCATCTCCGCCGTCTCCGCCGACAGGATGACCACGGGCACCTTCGCGAGCGCCGCGTCGCTCCTGCGCGCCGTCAGCACCCGGTGCCCGTCCATCACCGGCAACCCCATGTCCAACAGGATGAGCGAGGGCCGGGGCGTGCCCGACAGGAGCGCGAGCGCCTCCCTCCCGTGGTCCGCCACCAGCACCCGGTACCCCTGGAGCTCCAGGTACCCCTGGAGCGCCTCACGGATGTCCAGGTCATCCTCCACGATGAGCAGCGGTCCGGTGTCGGCAGGCCCCATGACAGGAAGGTAGGGCCTGGGGGCACACCCGCGAGTCCTCGGGGGCGCAGGTCGCCCGGTCGCCCCTCGTGGGAGGCCCCTGGGAGGCCCTGGCTCCCGTGTCCGGAAAGCCCCGGGAGGACTGCCGTTGACCGGCTCCCGCCCCGCTTATATAGGGGGCCCCGCCGTCAGACTGCCCTGCTCCCACCCCGGCGCACCCGGCAGAACGTCCCACAGGAGTTCCCCGTCCCATGGCGTCCCTTCGCGACATCCGCAAGCGCATCCGCTCGGTGAAGAACACGCGGCAGATCACCAAGGCCATGAAGATGGTCTCCGCCGCGAAGCTGCGCAAGGCACAGGACGCCATCCTCGCCGCGCGTCCGTACGCGTCGATGCTGGACCAGATCATCTCCGACCTGGCCGCGCGCTCCGGGGACAACGACCTCAGCCACCCGCTGCTGGCCGCCCGGCCCGTCAAGCGCGTGGAGCTGGTGACGCTCACGTCGGACCGCGGCCTCGCCGGCGGCTTCAACTCCAACGTCACCCGCCGCGCCAACCGCTTCCTCTACGAGAACGCGGGCCTGGAGCGCATCCAGCTCTCCACGGTGGGCCGCAAGGGCAACGACTTCTTCCGCAATCGCAACCAGAACATCCGCAAGGACTTCGGTGGCCTGTACCAGCGGTTGAACTACCGCGCCGCCGCGGACGTGGCCGAGGAGCTGGTCGCCAGCTTCCTCAACGGCGAAGTGGACGCGGTGCACATCGTCTACAACGAGTTCATCAGCGCCATTAACCAGAAGGTCGTCGTCACCCAGCTCTTGCCCCTGCAGACGCTCGGCGCCGGCGCCGCGCCCTCCGAGGGCGCCGCGGCCATGGTGGACTTCAAGTACGAGCCGGACCGTCAGGCCGTGCTGGACCGCCTGGTGCCCCAGGCCGTCAACATCAAGCTCTACCGCGCGCTCCTGGAGAGCGTGGCCAGCGAGCACGGCGCCCGCATGAGCGCCATGGAGAACGCCACCTCCAACGCCTCCGACATGATTTCCAGCCTGACGCTCACCTACAACCGCACCCGTCAGGCGGTCATCACCAAGGAACTCATGGAGATCGTCTCCGGCGCCGAGGCGCTCAAGTAGTCCCGAGCACCACCCCGTCGCACCCCGGGCCCGCCCCATTTTTGGGAGCGGGCCCTTCGCGTTTAAGGGCCTCGTCGGGCCCGTCCAGGGCCCTCGGGAGGGGTCCCTGCGTGAAGCGACTGTGGGTGGTGCTGGGAGCGGTGCTGCTGGGTGGCTGTGGCTTCGACACGGTGGCCAGCGGCCACGGGGGCATCGGCTTCGACTCGTTCGGCAGCGGCACCCAGCGCGAGCCTTATGGTGAAGGCCTGCACGTGATGCGGCCGGGCAAGTCGCTCATCACGTATGACCTGCGCGTCCAGGAGATGAAGGACGAGCTCAACGTGCTGTCCAACAACGGCCTGGACCTGAAGGTGGACTCCAGCGTGCGCTACCGCGTGGACCCGCTGAAGCTGTTCGAGCTGCACACGCAGACGGGCCCCCGCTACGCGGACATCCTCATCGCCCCCATCGTCCGCTCGGAGGCGCGCAAGGTGTTCGGCCGCTACGCGCCCGAGGAGATCTACTCGACCAAGCGCGAGCAGATCGAAAAGGAGATCTACGACGAGGTGACGCGCGCGCTCGCGGGCAAGCACGTCGTCGTGGAGGCCATCCTGGTGCGCGACGTGTCCCTGCCCGCGTCCATCCGCGAGGCCATCGCCGACAAGCTGGCCGAGGAGCAGCGCAGCCAGAAGATGCGCTTCACCCTGGACAAGGAGCGCCAGGAGGCCGAGCGCCGGCAGATCGAAGCCGAGGGCATCGCCAGGTACCAGACCATCGTCCGCCAGGGCCTCACCGAGGAGTACCTGCGCTTCAAGGGCATCGAGGCCACCGAGAAGCTGGCCCAGAGCCCCAACGCCAAGGTGGTGGTCGTGGGCGGCGGCTCGAGGGGCAACCTGCCGCTGGTCTACCAGGTGGACGGGAAATAGCCCGGTTGGCGTCCGGGGCGTGGATCCGCTAAGCGGGACTTACCGGTCAGGACCCCGGGAGGCTTGATTCTGCGGGAGGCCCCCGGTAAAGGGGCACCGCCCTCATATCCGGGCGGAATTTTGATGACGGGCACGGCGCCGGTCGCCCCCCGCACGAGGCAGACGACACCCATGAGCGCTCAAGTTCCTACGGCAGGCAAAATCATCCAGGTTCTCGGCCCCGTGGTCGACGTCGAGTTCCCGCCCGGCGGCCTCCCGGAAGTCTACGTCGCCCTGAAGGTGACGAACGCGAACCTCGGCAACGAGGCGGACAACCTGGTCCTCGAGGTCGCCCAGCACCTCGGTGAGAACACCGTCCGCACCATCGCCATGGACTCCACCGAGGGTCTGGCCCGCGGCACCCCCGTGAAGAACACGGGCGCCCCCATCCAGGTGCCGGTCGGCAAGGCCACCCTGGGCCGCATCCTGAACGTCACCGGCGACCCGGTGGACGAGATGGGCCCCGTGAAGTCGCAGGAGTACTGGCCCATCCACCGCGCGCCCCCTCCGTTCACGGAGCAGGACGTGCGCGTGCAGATGTTCGAGACGGGCATCAAGGTCATCGACCTGCTCGCCCCCTACACCCGCGGCGGCAAGATCGGCCTGTTCGGCGGCGCCGGCGTCGGCAAGACGGTGCTCCTGCAGGAGCTCATCCGCAACGTGGCCATCGAGCGCGGCGGCTTCTCCGTGTTCGCCGGTGTCGGTGAGCGCACCCGCGAGGGCAACGACCTGTACCACGAGATGCAGGACACGGGCGTCATCAAGACCGACAACCTGGAGGCCAGCCAGGCCGTCCTCGTGTACGGCCAGATGAACGAGCCGCCCGGTGCCCGCGCCCGCGTCGCGCTCTCCGCGCTGACCATGGCCGAGTACTTCCGCGACGTGGAGGGCCGTGACGTGCTCCTCTTCGTGGACAACATCTTCCGCTTCACCCAGGCCGGCTCGGAAGTGTCCGCCCTCCTGGGCCGCATCCCCAGCGCCGTGGGTTACCAGCCCACGCTCGCCACCGAGATGGGCGGCCTGCAGGAGCGCATCACCTCCACCACCAAGGGCTCGATTACCTCCGTGCAGGCCATCTACGTGCCCGCCGACGACCTCACGGACCCGGCCCCCGCCACCGCGTTCGCCCACCTGGACGCGACCACGGTGCTCAACCGCTCCATCGCCGAGCTCGCCATCTTCCCCGCCGTGGACCCGCTCGACTCCACCAGCCGCATCCTGGACCCGGGCATCATCGGCCAGGAGCACTACGCGGTGGCCCGCAAGGTCCAGGGCATCCTGCAGCGTTACAAGGAGCTCCAGGACATCATCGCCATCCTCGGCATGGACGAGCTCTCCGAGGACGACAAGCTGGTCGTGGCGCGCGCCCGCAAGATTCAGCGCTTCCTGTCGCAGCCCTTCTTCGTGGCCCAGGTCTTCACCGGCAAGGAAGGCCGCTACGTGAAGCTCCAGGACACCATCCAGGGCTTCAAGGAGATCGCCGAGGGCAAGCACGACGACATCCCCGAGAGCGCCTTCTACATGGCGGGCGCCATCAACGAGGTCGTCGAGAACGCGCGCAAGCTGGCGGCGTAGACTCGCTGTCCCACCCTCCACCGAGGTGACCATGCGTCACGCGGCGCTCGCCCTGTTCCTCTGTGTCCTGTCGCTCCCCGCCCTGGCGGAGGAGCGCAAGGGACGCGCCCGGGTGAGCGCCAACGGGCTGTACAGCGTGCGCATGGTGGACGTGGGGCCGGGCAGGTGCCGGCTGGAGGTGACGAAGGAGAGCGGACCCGTCTGGCAGCTGGAGCAGTGCCTGGGGACGGTGGACGACTTCTACTTCGTCTCCAACGACGGGGAGCGGGTCTGGGTGCTGTGGCCCCTGGTGGAGAAGGGGAAGGCCCGGCCCGCGCCGAAGACGAAGAAGGGCAAGAAGCCCAAGGGGCCGCCGGACTGGGCCACGGAGGTGCTGGTGGCGGGGCAGTACGGCCGCGACGGACAGCGCATCCTGGAGCGACGACTGACGGACCTGGTCCCCGCGAAGCAGCTCTCCGAGGTGCGGCACATGACGCACCACCTGAAGTGGCTGGAGGGCACGCTCGGCATCCCTGGCAAGGGGCCTCGGCTGACGGACGCCGGGGTGGTCGAGTTCGAGCCGGTGGGTGGGACCACCCGGCAGCTCAATTTCTGAAGTGGGTAGTGCGAGGAGCGTCATGGCCAAGCTGACTGTGGAGATTGTCACCCCCGAGAAGCGCATCCTGTCGGTGCAGGCCGACGAGGCCATCGTGCCCGGAGGCAAGGGCCTGTTTGGCGTGCGGCCGGGGCACACCCCCTTCCTGTCGCTGATGGAGCCGGGCGCGCTGACGCTGGTGGATGGCGGCAAGCGCGACGCGTACTTCGTCGCGGGCGGCTTCGTGGAGGTCGCCAACGACAAGGTGCTCGTGCTGGCCGACGCCGCCGAGCACGTGTCGGGCATCGACGTGGAGGGCGCGCGCAAGCGCCTGGGTGAGGCGCAGGACCGGCTGAAGGGCCTGTCCTCCGAGGACGCCCGCTACGAGCTGGAGCAGGCCACGGTGCGCCGCGAGGCGGCCCGCATCGGCGCCGCGGGCGCTCGCGCCTGAGTTGGTGTCCTGGCCGCTTCAGGGCCAGGACAACCCCAGCTCCCGGTCGAATCCCCGCCGGCCCTCGACGGTGAGCCGCACTCCGCGGCCCTCGGGCCGGCGCGCAATCCAGCGCCGCGCGAACAGGCGCTCCGCCAGCGCGGCGCCCAGCGCTCCGCCGATGTGAGCGCGTCGCTCGCTCCAGTCCAGACAGCGCCGCGCGAAGGCGCGCCTGCCCTGTGACAGCGCGTCCACGTCCACGCCCCACCTGGTGATGAAGCGCGCGCCCTCGGGTGTCAGCGCGTAGCTGTCGTCGCCTGTCTCCAGGAGGCCGCGGCGCTCCAGGCCGTCCGCCAGCGCGACGCCGAGCGTGCCCGCCAGGTGGTCGTAGCAGGTCCGCGCGAAGCGCAGGGGCTCGGGGACTCGCACGGTGCTCTGGCGCGTGGGGACGAGCAGGCTGAGTGCTTCGAGTGCGCGGGCGACGTCGGGCGTGGCGAGCCGGTAGTAGCGGTGACGGCCTTGGACTTCGACGCGGACGAGGCCGCCTTCGAGCAGCTTCGCGAGGTGGCCGCTCGCGGTTTGCGGCGAGACGCGGGCCTCGCGCGCGAGCTCTCCGGCGGTGCGCGCCGGACCTTCGAGCAGGCGCGACAGCATGCCCGCGCGGGCCGGGTCTCCGATGAGCGAGGCGGTGAGGGCGAGGTCGAGCGGGTGGGGCATGGCGGGAGTCTGTGCTGTGCGGATGCGAGGACGTTTCGGCGTGCACCGAAATATCCCTGTCCGTGGACGCGTGCGGAAGCGAAGCAACTCGTTCGGTATGCGTTTGTCGAGCTGGCGAGCCACCTCGGGGCGTCGACTGGGCTTGAGAGAGCTGCTGCATCCCACGTTGCACACGGTTCGGCGCGCACCGAAGCATCGCCACGTCCGCGCGCACTACTCACGCGGGCATGACCGACACGCCGCGACACCGTGTGATTGCGCCCCGCATCCTCTACTTCGGCACCCCCGTGGCCCTCTTGAGCACGCTCCAGGAGGACGGCTCGCCCAACCTCACGCCGCTGTCCTCCGCGTGGGCCCTCGACGACAGGCTGGTGCTCGGCCTGGGGATGCTGGGCCAGGGGCTGGAGAACCTGCGCCGCACGCGTGAGGCGGTGGTGAACCTGCCCTCGGCCTCACTGTGGCCCCAGGTCGAGCGCCTCGCGCCCACCACGGGCCGCTTCCCCGTGCCCGACACCAAGCGCGCGATGGGCTACCAACACGAGCCTCGCAAGTTCGAGCGCGCGGGCCTCACGCCACTCCCCTCGGACACCGTCTCACCCCCACGCGTGGCCGAGTGTCCGCTGCAACTGGAGGCCGTCTTGTTGGCAGCGCACATCGCCACCCCCACGCCGGAGTCCTCCTCCGACTTCGTCATCGCCGAGCTGCGCGTCACTCGCGTCCACGCGCACGAGCACGTCACCGTGCCCGACACCCACCACGTCGATGTCACGCAGTGGCAACCGCTGCTCTATGTCTTCCGTCACTACGTGGGCACCGGGCCCGGTCTCGGGCGCAATTTTCGCGCGGAGACGTGACGCGCGCGCAAGCGTTGCGCCGCGGCATCGGCTGATTCCCTCGATTCGCTTGTCTTGTCTTTCCAAATTGACGTCCGACTCGAATCGATGCATTTGAGATGCATCTTTAAGCCCGGTCGGGCGGAAGGAGCGGACGCGATGAGCACGGCGGCGCAGGAGAAGAGCGTTTACGAGCAGATTGGCGGAGAGCCGGCGATGGCGGCGGCGGTGGACGTGTTCTACCGGAAGGTGCTGGCGGACGACCGCATCAGCCACTTCTTCGAGGACGTGGACATGGAGCGCCAGTCGGCCAAGCAGAAGGCCTTCCTGACGATGGTGACGGGAGGCCCGTCGAGCTACTCGGGCAAGGACATGCGCGCGGGCCACGCGCACCTGGTGAAGCGGGGGCTGAACGACGTGCACTTCGACGCGGTGGTGGAGCACCTGAGCGCGACGCTCCGGGAGCTGGGCGTGCCCGAGCCGCTGGTGGCGCGCGTGCTGGCCATCGCGGGCGGCGCTCGCGCCGACGTCCTCAACCGCTGACGGGAACGAGAGGCTCGCCATGGCCACGGTGAAGCACGAGTCGCGGTGGTATCCGCTGGAGCCCGAGGAGAGCGTGCTGGACGGGCTCCTGCGCCAGGGCGTCGCCGTGCCCCATGCGTGTCGGGCCGGCGCCTGTCAGTCCTGCCTCATGCGCGCGACGGCGGGCGACGTCCCGGAGGCCGCGCGCGTGGGCCTGAAGGACACGCTGCGCGCGCAGGGCTACTTCCTCGCCTGCATGTGTCGCCCCTCGGCGGACACCGCGCTGGAGGTCTCCGGCGCGGACGCGCTGCGAGTCCCCGCGCGCATCGCTTCATTGGACCTGTTGTCCCCCAGCGTCCTGCGCGTGCGGCTGTCCACGGACGCGCCGCTGGACTACCGCGCGGGCCAGTACGTGTCGCTGCTGCGGGCGGACGGCCTGGCCCGCAGCTACTCGCTGGCGAGCCTCCCTCGCGAGGGCCTGCTGGAGCTGCACGTGCGCCTGGTGGCGGGCGGCGAGATGAGCGGCTGGCTCGCTCGCGAGGCGCGCGTCGGTGACGCCGTGTCCGTGCAGGGCCCCGCGGGCAGCTGCTTCTACGTCGACGGCCGCCCCGAGCAGTCGCTGATTCTCGCGGGCGCGGGGACGGGGCTCGCGCCGCTGTACGGCATCGCGCGCGACGCGCTGGAGGCGGGACACCAGGGCCCCATCTGGCTGTTCCACGGCGCGCGCACCCCCGAGGGCCTCTACCTGACGCGCGAGCTGCGCGAGCTGGCCGAGCAACACGCGGGTTTCCACTATCGACCGAGCGTGCTGACGGGCGGCTCCCGGGACGTGGCCGAGGGAGCGCTCGACGCCGTCATCCGCGCCGAGTGCCCCAGGCCGGTGGGCTTCCGCGCGTGGCTCTGCGGCGACGCCGATTTGGTGTTATCCCTGCGCAAGAAGCTCTTCCTCTCCGGGCTCTCGCTCAAGGACCTCCACGCGGACGTCTTCCTGCCGAGCGCGCCCAGGGCGTAAGGCCGTCGGAGCCCGCTGACCGTGCACCTCACCCTCCACGCCGACTACTCGCTGCGCGTCCTGCTCTACCTCGCCGCCCGCCCCGGGAGACTCGCCTCCACGCAGGAGCTGGCGGACGCGTACGGCATCTCCAAGCACCACCTGGTGCGCGTGGTGCAGACGCTCGCGGGCGAGGGCTTCGTGGAGGTCAAGGCGGGGCGCTCGGGCGGCGTGACGCTGGCGAAGGCGACGAAGGACATCAGCGTGGGTCGCGTGCTGCGCGCGGCCGAGCCGGACTTCGAGCTGGTGGAGTGCTTCAACCGAGAGCGCAACACCTGCCCCATCGCCCCCGCCTGTGGTCTGAAGGGTGTGCTCGCGGAGGCACGTGAGGCCTTCCTCGCGGTGCTGGACCGGTACACACTGGCGGACCTGGTGGGCCGCTCCCGCAAGGACCTGGCCGACCTGTTCCTCCCGGTGATGGCGCCATGACCTCCGCTCCCCTCGAGTTGTTCCACCGCATCGCCGACCCGCCCTCCGCCGTGGCGCGCCGCTACATCGTCGACCACGCGCTGGAGGACCGCGTCATCTTCCGCAACCTCGTGTACGCCGAGGCGGAGCTGGACTGGACGCTGCACGGCGGCCACGCCACACCCGCGCTCTGGGACGGCAAGCAACTGCACCAGGGCGCCGAGGCCGTGGTGGCCCGACTCCAGGCCGTCGTCAACCTGGGCCGCGACGACGCGTGACGCGTGACGGCGCGTGTGCCGACTTGCGCGCGCCGCTGCCACCTCCCCACTCCTCGTGCGCCATGCGCTCCGTGCGAGTGCCCGCGCTCGAGCTTCGGGAGTTGGACACGTGTACAGGTGTGCCTTGGCGCCCGGGTGCTCGGACTTGCCGCGCGCGTGCTGGTTGCGGTAGTCAGCCCACCCCGCGCACGCGTCGGCGGATGGGCTCGAACCAGGAAGGGTGGACGGTGATGATGGCGTGCGGCCTGGAGTGTGACGTCGGAATCGCTCGTGTGGCGAACGCGAGTGTGCTCCTCCCGCGCGAGTCAAGCCCCCACGCACGTCAATCCACCCCGAGCTTCGCGCGTTTCGCGCGCTTCTCGCTGTCCGTCCAGCCCTGAGCCTCGGTTAATCTCCTCGACTCCATGCCGCTGACTCCCTCCGAGCGCCAGGACAGGTTCCATGCGGCGTTCGTGGGGCTCGCCATCGGAGATGCGCTCGGCTTCCCGCTGCGCGGCATCCCGCCCGCGAGCCTCGCGCGGCTGCCCGGGCTGGCGGAGGACTTCGCGCCCAGGCCTCGCGGCAAGTTCGCCAAGGGCCAGTTCAGCGACGACACGCAGCTCTTGCTCGCCGCCGCGGAGAGCGTCATCCGCGAGGGCCGCGTGGACGGCCGCAGCGCGGCGGCGCACCTGGCGTGGCTGTGGCAGGAGGGCATCATCCTCCAGCCGCCGCGCAGCCTGGCCGAGTCGCTCCAGCGGCTCTCCAGCGGCGTGCCGTGGATGAGCGCGGGCGCGCCCCTGGGCACGCTGTGCCCGTCGGTGCTCAGCCGCGCGCTGGTGGTGGGGCTCTTCGAGAGCGGCCAGCGCGCGAAGCTGCCGCATGACGCGGGCGTGCTCACCGTCATCACCCACAAGGACCCCGTCTGTGCCGCCGCCGCCGCCGCCTTCGCGCAGGCCGCCGCGCTGGGCATGGAGGAGGAGCCGCTGACGCCCACCGCCTTCTGCGAGCAGCTGTCGCTGGCGGCGGCCGTGCACGACAAGGGCCTGGCCGAGGAGGTGCGCCACCTGCCCCGCCTGCTCACGTGGGACACCACGCGCGCCCTGTCGCAGCTTCGCAAGGTGGGCGTGCCCCCCAGCGAGCTCAAGGGCGTGGACGGGCTG
Source organism: Myxococcus sp. AB025B (assembly GCF_006518215.1). NCBI lineage: Bacteria > Pseudomonadati > Myxococcota > Myxococcia > Myxococcales > Myxococcaceae > Myxococcus > Myxococcus sp. AB025B. The sequence goes on along the minus strand of NZ_SRLW01000216.1, from coordinate 5,196 downwards.
CCCGCGCACGTGGTGCCGGTGCTCTTGACGGCGCTGTACGCCACCCTGCGGGTGCCCCACGACTTCCGCGAGGCGGTGGCGCTGGTGCTGCGCTGCGGCGGCGAGGCGGACGTGGCGGCGGCGCTGACGGGCGCGCTGGTGGGCGCCCACCTGGGAACGCGTGCCATTCCCGCGCGCCTGCGCAAGGCGGTGCTGTACGTGAACAACCTGGTGGACACCGCGGACCGACTGTTCCGTGCCCATCAGGTGCGCGAGACGCTGGCCACGGCGCTGGCCCACCAGCGTCGACGCTGAGGGCTCCCCCCAAGGCGAGCGGGCAGGCGGGCTCCACGCCACACTCCCGGACGGGCTTCTCGCGCTCGTCCGCCCTGCCCACCTTGTCCGGAGGAGTGGGGTCAGGTGCGGCCGAGCGAACGAGCGAGCACCCGGGAGTCCCCCTCCGCGAGCGCGGGAGAAGGACGTCGTGGACCTCGAATCCGAACGCCTGGAGCGCAGCCAGCTGGAGTCACTCTCCACGGCCGAGCTCATCCGGCACGCTCTGGCTGAGACGCGCCTGCTGGTGCGCGCCGAGGTGCTGCACGCCAAGAAGGAGCTGCGCGACGAGCTGAAGGCCGCGCGCACCGCGGGCATCCTGATGGGCGCGGGCGCCGTGCTGGCGCTCACGTCGCTGGCGGTGCTCTTCGTGGCGCTGGGGCTGGCGCTGCCCCTGGGCGCGGCGCTGGGCGTGCTGCTGGTGGGCGTGGTGCTGCTCGCCGTCGCCGGCGGGATGCTCTTCATGGGCACCAGGCGCCTGCCGAAGAAGCCGCTGGCGCACACCCAGGAGCGCCTGAAGCTCGACTACCAGCTCACGCGGGAGACGCTGCAATGAACGACAACGGCCGGAGCGGCAGCGAGCTGGCGGAGCGTCAGCAGCACGTCGACCATCGCATCACCCGTGGCATGCATGACCGCAAGCAGGTGGAGCAGACCGCGGACCGCATCCGCGACGAGCTCCTGCTGACGCTCGAGGAGTTGGACCGGCGCCGGGGGCGGATGCTCGACGTGCGCTACCAGGTGCGGCAGCACTCCAGCGCGCTCGTCGCCGCGGGCGCCGTGGCCATGGTGCTGGTGGGCTCGGGCGTGGGCCTGGCCATCTACCGCGCGCGCCGCCGCGACGAGATTCTGCGCAAGAAGCGCCGCAAGGCCCTGCAGCGCGCCTGGGAGAACCCGGACCAGGTCGCCTCCAGCTCGAAGGAGCGCCCCATCGGCGTGGAGCTGGGACGCAAGCTGGTCCTCATCTTCGCCACCGCGCTGGCCACCGCCGTCGCCAAGAACTCCGTGCAGACGCTCGTGCCTGCTCGCCAGCCTCCGAGCCCCGCTTCGTTGCCTGAGTAGAATCTCTAAATGCGCCGGAAATGCGTATAACGCATTCTGATGTGCATGACGGACCTGCTCTATGCGCGGGCGCAGATGGGGCTGTCGCTCGGCTTTCACATCGTCTTCGCGGCGGCGGGCGTGGCGTTGCCGGTGCTCATGGTGTTGAGCGACTGGAAGGCGCGGCGCACCGGTGACGCGGACTACGTGAAGCTGAGCCAGAAGCTGGCGAAGGGGACGGCCATCCTCTTCGCGGTGGGCGCGGTGAGCGGGACGATGTTGTCCTTCGAATTGGGTCTTTTGTGGCCGGAGTTCATGGGCCGCTACGGCGAGGTGATTGGCCTGCCCTTCAGTCTGGAGGGCGTGGCCTTCTTCACCGAGGCCATCTTCCTGGGCATCTACCTGTACGGCCGCCAGCGGGTGTCGCCGAACCTCCACCTGTTCTCCGGCGTCATGGTGGCCTTGAGCGGCGCGGCGAGCGCGTTCTTCGTCACGCTGGTCAACGTCTTCATGAACGACCCGTCGGGCTTCGTGGCCACGCCCGAGGGCCCCACGAACATCCAGCCGCTGGTGGCGATGTTCAGCCCGGGCTGGCCATACCAGACGGCGCACGTGCTGCTGTCCTGCTATCAGGCGAGCGCGTTCGCCATGGCGGGCATCCACGCCTTCGTGCTGCTGCGCCATCCGGGCGCGGCGTTCCATCGCAAGGCGCTGTCGGTGGCGCTGCCGCTCGCGTGTGTCACCGCGCTGCTCCAGCCGCTCGTGGGGGACCTGTCCGCCAAGCACGTCGCGAAGGCGCAGCCGGTGAAGCTCGCGGCGATGGAGGGCCACTACGAGACGGCGCGCGGCGCGCCGCTGCGCCTGGGCGGCGTGGAGGTCCCCAAGGCCCTGTCCATCCTGGCCTTTGGAGAGCCGAACGCGGAGGTGAGGGGACTCAACGAGTTCCCGAAGGACACGTGGCCCCCGGTGGCCAAGGTGCACGGGGCCTTCCAGGTGATGGTGGGCACGGGCTCGCTGATGGCGCTGCTCGCGCTGGTGACGCTCGTGCACCGGTGGCGAAGGAAGGCGTGGCCCTCGGGACCGAAGATGATGCGGGCGTGGCTCGTGTCGGGGCCGCTGGGGGTGGTGGCGCTGGAGGCGGGGTGGCTCGTCACCGAGTGGGGACGGCAGCCCTGGATTGTCCGCGGGGTCATGCGCACCGCGGAGGCGGTGACCCCCGTGCCGCATCTGGCCGCGCCGTTCTGGACCTTCACCGCGGTGTACCTGTTCCTCGGCGTGGTGGTGGTGTCGCTGCTCCTGAGCCAGGTGGCGGGCACGCTGCCAGGGCGCGAGGAGAAGCACGACGAGGGAGGTGAGGCCCATGTCCACTGACGTCCTCCTCGGCTTCCTGATGGCGGGGACCTTCGTCCTCTACGCGCTCTTCGGCGGCGCGGACTTCGGCGGCGGTGTGTGGGACTTGCTGGCCTTCGGGCCGCGCAAGGCGGAGCAGCGCGCGCTCATCGCCCGGGCGATGGGCCCGGTGTGGGAGGTGAACCACGTCTGGCTCATCGTCGGGCTGGTGCTGCTGTTCGCGGGCTTCCCGCGCGCCTTCGCCGCGCTGAGCGTGGCGCTGCATGTCCCATTGACGCTGCTGTTGCTCGGCATCGTGTTCCGGGGCGCGGCGTTCACCTTCCGCACCTATGACACGCGGGGGGACGCGGCCCAGCGCTGGTGGGGGCTCGTCTTCAGCGGGGCGAGCGTCGTGGCGCCGCTGCTGCTCGGCATGTGCGTGGGCGCGGTGGTGAGCGGCGCCATCCGCGTGGAGGGGCGCGTGGTGGTGAGCGGCTTCTTCGCCTCGTGGCTGTCGCCCTTCGCGTGGGCGGTGGGCGTGCTCGCCCTGTCCCTCTTCGCCTTCCTGGCGGCGGTGTACCTGACGCACGAGTCCTCCACGCCAGGGCTGCGCGAGGACTTCCGTGCGCGCGCGCTCGGCGCGGGCGTGGCCGTCTTCGTGGCGGCGGTGCTGGTGCTGGTGCTGGCGCGCGACGGTGCGCCCCGGGTCTGGGAGGGACTGTCCCGCTCACCCTTCGCGCTGGCGCTGCACGCGGCCACGGGCGTGTCGGCGGCGGCCGCCTTCGCGCTCCTGTGGACGCGGCGCTTCGCGTGGGCACGGCTGGCGGCGGCGCTCCAGGCGGGGCTCATCGTCCTGGGCTGGGCCGCGTCCCAGTATCCCTACCTGGTGGTGCCGGACATCACCCTGCGGGCCGCGGCGGCGAGCCCTGGCACCTTGAAGCTGCTGCTCGTCGCCATCGGCGTGGGCGCGCTCATCGTCATCCCCTCCGTCGTCCTCCTCTTCCGCGTCTTCCGCCCCCGACCCGAGGGCATGTCCGCTCCCCATCCCCAGGGGTGAGACAGAAAAATCCCGTCTCGTTGGAGTGCCCGAGTGGGAGGTCCGCGCCGGGTGTCTGTCTTTGCTCGGCGTGAATGACGCCCCGCATCCTTTTCCAGGCCGCTCGAATCTTTGGCTCCCGAGGTGAAACATCTCGTGAGGGCGGATGTGGTTTTTGTGTTTTCTCACGCAAGGAGTTGCAACCGCGGCGTTGATGAATGCATGACAGAAAGAAGCACCGCTTCTTCCTGACGTGGAGGTCGCCGATATGGGTGTCGTCCGTCGCGCGGTCGTGTCGCTGTGCTTCGTCGCGCTCCTGCTCCCGGGGAGGTCTCACGCGAGTGAGTCCTTCGTGAATTGGGAGACCCCCCATGTGCACCCGCTGGATTTGACTCCTGACGGTAGATTGCTGTTGGCGGTGAACACGGCGGACAACCGGCTGCTGGTGTTCGACACGACGTCGCGCAAGGGATTGGCGCTGTTGGCGTCCATCCCCGTGGGATTGGACCCGGTGTCGGTGCGGGCCAGGAGCAACACCGAGGCCTGGGTGGTGAACCACGTCTCGGACAGCGTCAGCATCGTCGACCTGCGCCGCGCCACCGTGACGGCCACCGTGCACACCGATGACGAGCCCGCGGACGTCGTCTTCGCCGGCCGCCCCGAGCGCGCCTTCATCACCTGCTCCCAGGTGAACCGGGTGCTGGTGGTGGACCCGCGCCGCCCCGACGCGACGCCCCACCGCCTCACCCTGAAGGGCGAGGACCCGCGCGCGCTCGCGGTGAGCCCCGATGGCCGCTTCGTCTATGCCGCCATCTTCGAGTCCGGCAACGGCACCACCATCCTCGGCGGCGGCTCGCTGATTCCGGACGCGTACCCGCCCAACGCGGTGAGCGACTCGCGCGGCCCCTACGGCGGCGTCAACCCGCCGCCCAACGCGGGCAACACGTTCGTCCCCGCGCGAAACCCCGCCAATCCGCCGCCCCCGCCCGTGGGCCTCATCGTGCGCAAGAACGCGCGCGGCCAGTGGTTCGACGACAACCGGGGGGACTGGACGGACCTGGTGAGCGGGGTGAACGCCTCCGCGTCCGGCCGCCTCAAGGGCTGGGACTTGCCGGACCGCGACCTGGCCATCATCGACACGGCGTCGCTCGACGTCACCTACGCCACGCGGCTGATGAACCTGAACATGGCGCTGGCGGTGCACCCGTCTGGCAGCGTCACCGTGGTGGGCACGGACGCGCGCAACGAGGTGCGCTTCGAGCCCAACGTCAACGGCCGCTTCCTGCGCGTGCTGATGGCGACGGTGGACCCGCGCCGGCCGTCGTCCTCCACGGTGAAGGACCTCAACCCGCACCTCGACTACGCCACGCCCACGGTGCCGCAGTCGGTGCGCGACCTCTCCATCGGCGACCCGCGCGGCGTGGTGTGGAACGCGCGCGGCACGCGGGCCTTCGTGACGGGGCTGGGCTCCAACAACG
>NZ_SRLW01000215.1:0-17554 GCF_006518215.1 Myxococcus sp. AB025B | reverse complement strand
CAGGGACCCTCTCACCCGATGAACCGTCCACCCCTCCGCACCTGCCTGCCCATGGCGCTGGCGCGAGCGCTCACCGCCGGACATGACAGACAAGTGGTCTCAAGATTGAGCGAGCACCTGGCATTGCCTTTGCGGCCTGCGAAGCTGGCACCGGCACAGGGGCACCCCTGCGGCCTGGATGGGTCGATTGGGCTGGCAATGCCCCGAGGGGCGGCACAGCCTCTGCTCCGGCACGGTGCACAACCCGCGTCACCCTCCGGCGGCCCTTCCTGGCCCCTCCTCACCAGCCGCCGCCCTCAACAGGGCCCTATCCACCCCACCCCCCAGCACATCTTCGTGCCGTTCTTCACGAGGAAGCAGAAGGGCACGGGGCTGGTGCAGCAATCTGCCAGCGCTCCCGCCGGAACCGCTCGCGGAGGCGCTGCCCGCGGACGGAATGTCCAACCCGGCGCCTCGGCTTTCCGTGTTGCTGCCTGTGCCGGAGGAACTGCGCGACAAGCCCAAGCCCTCTCCCCGAACCGAGCCGCAAGCGCGAGCGGCGGCGGGCGGGCTGATTCGACAGCGCATCGCACGAAACCAGGAGCGTGGAACCCGTGGCGCGCCAACACCGTGCGTGCCAGAGTCCCGCGGGACTGAACACGGGCGGGCCGCGCACCGCAGCGGGAGGGGTGAACCATGTCGAGCACGAATCGCACCGCAGACGGACTCAATACGTCGGCGATCGAGACGAAGACGTACAGCGTCGCGAAGCTGCTCGAGCTCATCCGAGCCGGGAAGGTGCGCATCCCGTACTTCCAGCGGCGCTTCCGCTGGCACGATGACGACCGGCTCCTGCTCTTCGACAGCCTCCAGAAGGGCTTTCCGGCCGGCACCTTGTTGCTTGCCCAGGGCGCCGCCCCCGCCGAGAGAGTCGTCCTGGGCGGATTCACCGCCGACGTCGGAGAAGTGAACGACGCGTTATGGGTGGTCGATGGGCAGCAACGCTTGTCAACGCTGGCCATGGCGCTGCTCGATGAACACTCGGGAGCATACCGTCCCATCTATTTCGACCTGGAGGCCAATGCGTTCGTGCTTGGAGCCCGAAGGCGCGCACCGCCGCCACACTGGGTCCCCACCCACGTGCTCGCGAGTTCCGCGCTCCTGAACAAGTGGCTCCGTGAACGAGCCCTGCCTGACGACCTCAGTGATCGGGCCGACCAGGTCGCGAGCCAGCTCCGCGAGTATCTGCTGCCCGCGTACCTCGTGCCCTTCAACGACAAGACCGAAGGCGTCGTGAAGGTCATGTTCGCCCGGATGAACCGGAACCGCCGCGCACTCAGCACCGACGAGGTGTTCGAGGCGCTCCATGCCACACGCGAGGGGGGCAAGCCCATTGAACGGGTCCGCGCCGAGCTGACCCAGATGGGCTTCGGCGAGCTCGAAGGAAAGCAGATCGAACGCGCGGCGCTCGCGGTCGCCGGCAAATCGCCGAGCGCGAAGCTTGTCGATGCGCTCTCCGCAGCCGAGGTGCCGGCAGTCCTTTCCCGTGTCTCCCAGGCGCTCGTGCGAACTGTCGAGTTCCTGGCCAGGGACTGTGGCGTCCCCCATGTCAACTGGCTCCCGTATGGCGGTGTCGTGTCGACACTCGCAAAGCTGTTCGATGCGCACCCGAAGCTGCATGACCGCAACCGCGCCCTGATGGTCCGCTGGTTCTGGCGCGGAAACCTCAGCGGCGACCACCGGCTGGACAACAAGACAGATCAACCGAAGTGGCAGGCAATCGACGACGACCCACACGAAACGGTCCAGCGCCTCCTGAAGCTCGGGAATCGTGCCGACATCAACGAAGCCCTCGCTGCGCCGCTGCAGCCCTTCAACCGGCGAACGGCAAGGACGAAGATTGAGCTTGTCGCGCTCGCGGCCTTGGAGCCGCGGTGGCTGACCGGCGAAGACCGCGGTGAGCCTCTGGAGCTCGGCACCCTCATCGAAACGCAGGACCACTTCCCGGGCCCGGCCGTCCAGGGAAAGGGAACCATCGCAGACTACCTGCTGCACCCGAAGCTCGACGTGGGTGCGCTCTGCGCACCACAGGATGCCGCAACCCTTGAAAGCCACGGCATGGACAACGCCATGCTGGAGGCATTCATCGCTGGACACAGCGAGACCTTCGAGACCTTGCGCGCCCGTGCGCTCACCCGGTACGTGCAGGCCACGCTGCGAACCTGGGCGGGAGTCGACGATGTGGATCACGACCGGCCTCCGCTGGATGCGTATTTCGACGAGGAGTCCGCCTGATGCTTGAGGTGTTCCTGAACTCCACGCGGGTTGGAGCCATCGTTCGCGAGGAACACACGGCGGTCATCTCGTTCGTGCTCGACGAGTCCTACGCATCCCTGCGCCCGCGCCCCGTGCTCGGCCAGCAGTTCGAAGAGCGTCGGGAACACCGGGTCTTCCGCCAGGCCCGCTTCCCGGGTGAGCTTCCGACCTTCTTCGCCAATCTCCTCCCGGAAGGTGCCCTCCAGGCCATGGTGCAGGCGCAGTTCGCGCCGGACTCCGCGTCCGCCACCCTGGCCATCGTCGGCGAGGACCTCCCTGGCGCTGTCATCGTTCGTCCCACGACGGACAAGGTGGTTGTGCCTCCCCGCGCCCGTGCGTTCGACGAGCCTGGGGCCTTGGCGCCGCTGGTAGACGGAGGGCTTCGCTTCTCGCTCGGCGGTGTCCAGCTGAAGTTCTCCGCGGTCGAGAGCGCAGAACAACGCTTCACGCTGCCCTTCCGGGGCATGGGGGGACGGTGGATCCTCAAGTTCGGCTCGGAGACCTACCCCAAGCTCCCGGAGAACGAGTTCGTCACGATGGCCTGGGCCGCGGCCTCCGGCTTGAATGTGCCCCGGCATCGGCTCATCGCGGCGCGTGATATCGAGGGGCTGGACGAGCGCTTCCTCGCCCTCGGTGAGCACGTCTTCGCCATTGAACGCTACGACCGGGTCGTCGACGGCAGCCGAGTACACCAGGAAGACTTCGCCCAGGTTCGAGGACTCCCTCCTGAGATGAAGTACACGGGGTGGAGCCTGGATGGCCTCGCGCGCTTCATCGGCGACCAATGCGGCCCAGAGGACCTGGCGGAGTACCTGCGGCGTGTCCTCTTCCTCCTGCTGTGCTGCAACACGGACGCGCACCTCAAGAACTGGTCGCTCATCTACCCGGACGGGCGGACGGCGCGGCTCTCCCCTGCCTATGACTTCGTGTGTGTTCGTCAGTACCTGCCCCAGGAACTCGCACTCCCATTGGCCAAGGAGAAGGTCCTGGAGCGCATCACCTGGGAGCACATCGCACGGGTCGAGAAGTTCCTGCTCAAGTACGGCCACGACACCGACCTTGTACGGACCGGCCGCGAGTTCGTGCAACGATGCCTGGACGAATGGACCCGGATGCGTCCTCTCGCTCAGCCTGAGCATCAGAAGACCCTCGACGAGCACTTCGCGCGCTCCCCGCTCGTTCGGGAGCTCGGAACAACCTGACGGGTCCACCTCGGACATGGCCATTCCCGGCATGCCGCTCCGCGGCCCAGCGCTCGCTCTCATGCCTGCTCGATCAATCCGACGGCACTTATAATCACCCCATGCGCGTCTCTCGCCTGCTCACCCCGAGCCTCATGGTGCTCGCCCTGTCGGCCTCCGCCTGTCGCAAGAGCCAGTCCCAGGGCACCGCCAACCCCCAGGACTGCGTGCGCGTCGCCGATGACTGGGGCCCGGACGGCACCGTCCCCATCACCGTGGACGTCGTCGCCGAGGGACTCGAAGTCCCGTGGGGCATCGCCTGGCTGCCCGGCGGTGACGCGCTCGTCACCGAGCGCCCCGGCCGCATCCGCCTGCTCAAGGCCGGCGCCCTCCAACCCCAGCCCGTGGCCACCGTGCGCATCACCCGCGCCGCGGAAGGCGGACTGCTCGGCATCGCCGCGCACCCGGACTTCGCCACGAACCGCCAGTTCTACGTCTACGTCACCACCGACGCCGGCGGACAGGACGAGAACCGCATCGAGCGGTGGACGCTCTCCGAGGACCACACCACCGCCACCTTCGAGCGCGTCGTCTTCGGCAACATCCCCTCCGCCACGTACCACGACGGCGGACGCCTGCGTTTCGGCCCGGACGGCATGCTCTACGCGGGCACCGGCGACGCCCGCTCGCCCGACCGCGCCCAGGATGTGAATGACCCGGCCGGCAAGCTCCTGCGCCTTACCCCCGACGGCCAGGTGCCCCAGGACAACCCCTTCCCCCACTCGCCTGCCTTCCTCACCGGCCTGCGCAACCTCCAGGGCTGGGATTGGAAGGATGCCACCACGCTGTACGTCACCGACCACGGCCCGAGCGGCGAGACGATGCGCCGGGGACACGACGAGGTGAGCCTCGCGCGCCCCGGCGGCAACCTGGGCTGGCCCGGCATCTACTCCTGCGAGGTACACGAAGGCTGGGTGACGCCGTCGCTCACCTTCGCGGACGCCATGCCTCCCGGCGGCGCCGCGCTCTACACCGGCACCGCCATCCCCGAGTGGACGGGCTCGCTGCTCATCGGAACGTTGGGCTCAAAGCACCTGCACCGGGTGGAGTTCGACCAGGGCAACCCCGCCCGGGTGGCCCGGCACGAGGTGTACCTGCGCGACACGCATGGCCGGCTGCGGGAGGTGAGCATGGGGCCGGACGGCCACCTGTACGTCACCACCAGCAACTGCGACGGCCGAGGCGACTGCGGGCCTCGCAAGGACCTCATCCTGCGCTTGGGGCGTTGACGCACGGGGGCCTTACGGGCGCTCGCGCGTTCTGGAAGACTGCGCGCCGTGCACTTGGAGATGCCCCTCGTCATTGGATTGATGGTGGCAGCCATCGTCCTGGCCATCGCGGCCAAACGGGCGAACATGCCCTACAACGTGGCGCTCGTGGTGGGAGGGCTGCTCATCTCGGTAGGCAACCTGCTCCCCGGCGTGCCGCCCCTCAACCCGGAGGTGGTGTTCCTCGTCTGCCTCCCGGCGCTGCTCTTCGAGGGAGGCATCACCGCGGACCTCAACGGCATCCGCGCCAATGCCTTGCCCATCCTCATCCTGTTCACGCTGGGCATGGTGCTGGCCATCGGCGCCACGGGCTCGCTCCTGCACGTGCTGGTGGACCTGCCCATCTGGCCCGCGCTGCTGCTGGGCGCGCTGCTCGCCGTGACGGACACCGTCTCCATCCTCTACGCGTTCCGCCGCGCGCCGGTGCCCTCGCGGCTGTCGGGCATCATCCAGGGGGAGAGCCTCTTCAACGACGGCACCGCGCTGGTGGCCTACGCGGCCATCGCCAGCGTGGTGGCGGGAGCCGCGGCGCCGTCCATCCCCATGCTCGCCGCGCGCGTGCTGCTGGCCTCCGCGGGCGGCGCGGTGGTGGGGCTGGCGGTGGGCATGCTCGGCGGCTTCGTCATCCGCCGCACCGAGGACCCGCTCGCCGAAATCATGGTGACGACGGCCGTGGCGCTCGCGTCGTTCGTGGTCGCCGAGCAGCTCCACCTGTCGGGCGCCATCGCCGCCGTCGTCGCGGGGCTCGCCGTGGGTGTCAGCCTGCGCAGGGAGGCGTCGCCGCAGAGCCAGGTGGCCATCCACTCCTTCTGGGAGTACGCCACCTTCGGGGTGAACACCTTCCTGTTCCTCGCGGTGGGGCTCACCACGAAGCCGCAGACGCTGCGCGACTACGTGCCGGAGACGCTCATCGCGGTGGGCTGTGTGCTCGCCGGGCGCGCGGTGGCCATCTACCTGCCCTTCCTGCTGCTCAAGCTCGCGCGTCCGGCGGAGGCGGTGCCGCCCCGGTGGCAGCACGTCTTCATCGTGGGGAACATCAAGGGCGCGCTCTCCATCGGGCTCGCGCTGGGTCTGCCGGCGACGACGCCGGGGCGCGAGAAGCTGGTGGCCATCGCGTTCGGCGTGACGCTGGTGTCGCTCGTGGGACAGGGCATGGCGCTCACGCGCGCGTTGAAGTGGTTGGGCTTGTTCCAGCAGGACGAGGTGGCGCTGTCCATGTCCGAGCAGCGCGGCCGGCTCATCGCCAGCCGGGCGGCGCATCAGGAGCTGGCGACGCTGCACGAGCAGGGGCTGGTGCCCCGGGCGGCGTATGAGCACCTGCGCAGCGAGTACCAGGTGAGCATCGCGCGCGCGGAGCGGGAGCTGCGCCGGCTCAACGAGCACCACCTGGCGCAGGGCGCGAAGGACCTCATCGCCATGCGGCGGCGGCTCATCGACGCGGAGCGCACGGCGTTGCAGAACGCGCGCAGGAGCGGGCTCATCCCCGAGACGACGGCGGAGCACATGCTGGCGCAGCTGGATGAGCGCACGTTGAACCTGGAGAAGATGCTGCACGGCGCGCACGGCGAGGAGCCGACGGCGGAGCACGGGAGGAAGGCGTCGTGAAAATCATCATCGCGGGAGGGGGCCGGGTGGGCAGCGTGCTGGCGGCGCGGCTGGTGGCCGAGCAGCACACGGTGACGGTCATCGAGCGGGACGCGGGCATCTGCGCGCGCCTGTTCGACGAGGTGGGCGTGGTGGCCGTGTGCGGGGACGCGACCAGTCCCCAGGTGCTGGAGGCGGCGGGTATCTCCTCGGCGGACGTGGCCGCGGGGGTGCTGGCGCGGGACCCGGAGAACCTGGCGTTCGCAATGCTGGTGCGCAGCATGTCGCCGGCGCGCATCATGGTGCGCATGCTGGACACCAGCTATCGCGAGGCGTACCGGCTCGCGGGCGTGAAGGAGCTGGTGGCCGAGGCCGAGGTGGTGGTCGCGAAGATGACCACGGCCATCGACTTCCCGCAGGTGGCGGGCTCGCTGCCGCTGGGTGACGGCGACACGGTGCTGTTCGAGCTGGAGCTGCCCCTGCGCGCGCGGGTGGCGGGACAGACGGTGGCGCAGGTGCGAGGGATGGAGGGGTTCCCGCGCGAGTGCGTGTTCATCGGCATGGTGGACCCGCAGGGGCGGGCGACACTGCCGGACGGGAGCACCGTGCTGCGCGCGGGGCACACCATCATCCTCGTGGCGCGCCGGGCGCACCTGGCGGACGCGGTGACGTTCCTCACGGCGGAGCCGGTGGGCACCACGGGCGCGGCGGCGCTGGCGGCCACGCTGCGCAAGGTGGACTTCCTGGCGCCGTTGAATCCGGAAGAGCTGGAGACGGTGGCGCGCGGCGCGGAGCACCTCCAGCGGCCGGCGGGCACGGAGCTGTTCCGCCAGGGCGACGCGGGCGAGAGCTTCTACGTGGTGCTCTCCGGCGAGGTGCAGCTCAAGGACACGGGTGGACAGGCCGTGGCCACGGTGAAGCCCGGGGGGTTCTTCGGTGAGCTGGCGTTGCTCACGGGCGAGCCGCGCACGGCCACCGCGGTGACCGCGACGGCGTGCGAGCTGGCCGCGGTGGGCCGCGAGGACTTCCGCAGCGTCGTGATGGCCAACCCCGGCGTGGCGCTGGAGATGAGCCGCATCCTGGGCGAGCGGCTGTCACGGGCCCAGGGTGGCAAGGCGCCCAGCAAGCGTTGGGGGCTCTTCGGACGGTAGCGCATCGCCCCCGAGGAGCGCGACGCGACGGCGCTTCAACAGCGGCATCGCGAGGCGCGCGTCTCCGGGCGGCACGGGCACCGCGCATGAATCGAGGACCGGATGGGACGAGGCACTGCGATGCCCCGCCCCCTCGGACACCGTCTTCTCTGCTCGCGCACGATGCGCTCACCCAGCGCGAGCGCACGAATCGAGGACCGGAGCGGACGGGGCACCGATGCGCCCCGTCGCTCGGACACCTCAGCCCGCGTTGAGCGTCTTCAACAACCGCTCGGCCTGCTCGCGCACCACGCCTTCGCCCAGCGCGAGCGCCTTCTGCGCGTGGTGGATGCACGCCTGACGGTCCGTCAGGAACGTGGCCACCGCCATGTTCAGGTGCGTGGTCGCATCCTCGGGATGCGCCGCCAGCGCGCGCTCCAGCAGGGGCTTCGCGACGGCGTGCTGGTCGTCCTGCATCAGCAGCAACGCCAGGTCATTCACGGGCCCCAGCTCCGTGGGGACCAGCGCCACCGCCTCCTCCATCCGTCGGCGCATCTCCGCGCGCTCACCCAGCGCGCCATGCATCTGCGCCAGCGCCTGGAGCGTCTGCCAGCTTCGCGGCGCCAGCCGCAGCGCCTCCTCGAAGAGCGCCTTCGCCTCCGGGAACTGCGCCGCGCTCATCATCGCGAGGCCGTGCATGTAGACGTAGTTGACGTGCGACGGGTCGAACTGGCGCAGCTCCTGCGCGGTGCGCTTCGCCCCCTCGGGGCTGCCCCCGGACAGGTACAGCTTGAACAAATCCTCCAGCACCGCGCGCCGCAGCCCGCCCTGCGCCTTCTCCAGCGCCTGCGTGCCCGCCTGGATGCCCAGCCCCAGCGAGCCCTGCGCCGCGTGCGCGCGCGACAGCATCAGCAGCGGCATCGCCTCCTGCGGCGCGGCCTCGGACGCCTTCTGGAAGTGCGTCACCGCCGCGCCCGCCTGCCCCTGCGCCAGGCCGATGCGGCCCAGCTCGAAGTGCACGTGCGCGCTGCCCGGCGCCACCTGGAGCGCGGACTCGTACGCGGCCTTCGCGCCCTCCAGATCCCCCCGGTCCAGCAGCAGCCCGCCCAGGTTGAAGCGCTCGAAGTAGCCCGCCGTCGGCGCCGAGGCCAACGCCTTGAGCGCCTCCAGCGCCTCGGCGCTCCCCGCCTGCGCCCGCAGCATGGCCAGGTGCGCCTGGCCCTCCGCGTGGTCCGGCTTCACCTTCAACAGCCGCAGCGCCGCCGTCTCCGCGTCCGCCGCCGCGCCCGTGCTCAGGTACGTCCGGACGAGCCCCAGCAGGCACTCCACGTCGTCCGGGTCGATGGCGAGCCCCTTCTGGAAACTCTTCACCGCCTCCTGCGGCTGCCCCACCTGGAGCAGCCGTCCGCCTTCCCGAGCATGCGTCGATGACATGCGCCGGGTTTATCACGGCGCTGGCGCCCCGACACCCCGAGGCCCCCCGCCCTGCGCTGGGAGAGCGGGTCGTGACACTCAGCGACGCAGGGCCGCCGCCGCGATGCCCGGCACCTTGAGCCACGAGGGCGATTTCTCGAACTGGACCAGCCGCTGTCCCAGCTCACCCACCCCACGGTGCCCCGGCACCCACGGAGGCGCCGGCAGGTTCGTCAGCGGCGCGCGGAGGACCGACTTCTCCACCCCCTCCAGCATCAACGTGTTGTGCACCCAGCCCAGCCCGCTCTGGATGTCTCGCGGCGTCGAGGACGGATGCCCGCCCCACGGCAGCGACACCAGCGCGTACGCCGCCGCGGGCCACGTGTTCACCGCCACCGTGCCGTAGCGCAGCTCGCGCACCGCCTGCTCCACCGCGCGGTATACCTCCGCGTCCTTCAGCGAGCCCGGATGCACGATGAGCGTGGCGTTCAGCGTGCCCCACACCTTCTCGTTCAGGAACGCCACCGCGCGCGCCAGGAAGGCCACCGGGTCGTCCGTCCCCTCCAGCCCCGTCTCCGACAACACCGTGCACCACGGCTCCTGGCGGAAGACGCGGTCCTCCGTCTGGAGCGGGTCCACGTCGGCAATCAGCGCGTACGGCAGCTCCCCCTCCGCGGCCCGGCCCACCTGGCGCAGGTGCGCGCGGCCTTCGGTGAACTGACGCCAGCGCGGGTCCGCGCCCGGGTAGTACGCGCGCCGCACGGCCGCCTTGCCCAGGCTCGCCTCCACCGCGTCGACCACGCGCGAGCGCGCGCTCCACGACTTCGGCTGCACCAGCAGCTTCGCCGAGTTGCAGTTGAAGGACGCGTTGTTGGCCACCATGCCGGCGATGTTGTCCGCCTGGAAGCGCAGCTCGCCGTCCGAGTACGGCCCCGGCACCACCACCACCGGGGAGATGTTGCCCAGCTCGCTGGTGAAGGGCTTCTTCAGGAGCGGCTCGTTCCGGGCCCGCCGCGCGTCCGACTCGGGCCCCGGCGGTCCCCACACCAGCGCGTCATGCGTCTTGTCGCTGCCGGTGATGTGGACCTCGTCCACCGCGGGATGTGACACCAGCGCCGCGCCCTCCGCCGCTCCGCCGTACACCACCGCGAAGAAGCCCCGGCGCACCAGCGGGGCGAACGCCTGCTCCAGGAAGGGCCCCAGGTAGGCGTTCACCGGGTTCATCTTGAGCACGCAGGCGGTGCCCTCGACGAACAGCTTGTAGAGACAGTCCGCCGGAGGGATGGAGTTGACGTTGCCCGCGCCCAGCACCGCGCACAGCCGGCCGCCGTGCGGCTCCCGGTAGAACGCGGCCTGGTGCTCGCGCAGGTTGGCGGCGGTGACGCCGGGCTGGAAGTGGACCTCGCCCTCGTTGCGCGGCAGCAACATCCCCTCCAGCGAGTCCATGGGGAAGATGCGCGCCGCGAGCCTCCCGTCCTCGAGCGTGCGCAGGCGGGAGGCGGGGATGC
The DNA here is from genome assembly GCF_006518215.1 of Myxococcus sp. AB025B. NCBI lineage: Bacteria > Pseudomonadati > Myxococcota > Myxococcia > Myxococcales > Myxococcaceae > Myxococcus > Myxococcus sp. AB025B. The sequence goes on along the minus strand of NZ_SRLW01000215.1, from coordinate 7,115 downwards.
GGGGGACCCCGTGGTGCTGGATGTCCCGGAGCGAGGCGGCCAACAGGCGCAGGTTGCGCACCACCACCATCGGGCCCGACAGCCACTCCTCACCGGCCAGCGGGCTGTCGGGGTTGATGCCCTTCGCCTCGCACGCCGCGCGCACGCTCGGCTCCGCGATGGCGACATAGCCCCGCCCCAGCTCCTCCAGGAGGGAGATTCGCTCCGGCAGCGTGAGCTTCACCCAGGAGAGCGAGCCCGACTTCACGCGCTGGATGGCGGACTCGAGCGCTCCGGCGGGGGTTCCCTGCGGACTTGCGGCGAGACTCATCGGACAAGGCCTCCTGTGAGAGGACGGGTGGCTCCTCTCACGGTAGAGGAGCGCTCATCCCCGCGTCACAGGTGCCCGCCGGCAACCGTCATCAGGTGGGCAGCGGCTGGCCCAGGCCCTTCTTCAGGGCCTCGTCGATGAGGGACTGGACCTTGCGCTCGGCCTCGCGTCGCAGGGCTTCGGCCTTCTCGCTGACCTTCTCCTGTTCGCGACCGAGCGCTTCCTGACGCTCGCCGAGCTTCTCCTGCTCGCGGCCGAGCGCCTCCTGCTCACGGCTCAACGCTTCCTGCTGCTCGTCGAGCGCGTCGATCTGCCTGTCCAGCTCCGCCTCCTGCTTGTCGAGCTCCGCCTGGCGACGCTCCCGCTCGGCGTCGGGCAGGGCGTCCGCGCGGTTCGACTCGAAGCGCAGCCCGGCGCGCTTGTGGGCCAGCTCCGCGTGCCGCAGGCCGAGCTCGCTCTGCTTGATGCCCAGCGCGCCCTGCTTCATGCCGAGCGCGCCCTGCTCGCGGCCCAGCGCGCCCTGGCGCTCGCCGACCTTGCCCTGCGCCTCGCCCGCGGTCCGCACGTCGTTGAGCGCCTCGCGCACCGTCTTCAGCGTGGCCGCGTCGCGGAGGAGGAAGGTCTCGCCCTTGCGGCGGACGTAGAGCAGCTCGCCGCCCTTCTTGTCCTTGAACATCTTGGCGAGCTGCAGGTCCACCATGCTGCCGTTCATCGTCGCGCTGTCGCCGGACAGCAGCACGTAGCCGGAGTCGTCATCGAGCGGCTCGGGAGGACGCGGCGGCTTCGGCGCCGGGGGCCCACCCGCCATGGCCATCATCGGCGTCGGCGGCGTGGGAGGACGCGGCGCGCCGCCCATCATCGGCGTCGGCGGCGTCGGCGGCGTCACGAGCGCCGTGGGCGTCCGCGGCGTCGTGGGCGTCACCGGCGTCCGCGCGCTGGCGATGACCAGGCGACCCGAGACATGGGTGGCATCCGACGGCGCCTCGGGAGCGGCGGGGCTCGGCGGGGCTGACCGGTCGACGGCGAGCACGGGCGACCCGGGGCTCGGCGGCGTCGCGGGGCCCGCGTGAGCGGCGAGGCTCGACGAGGGCACGGAGGCTCCAGGCGCCGCGGGGCTCGGCGGCGTCGTGGGAGCCGCGCGTGAAGCGGCCGACGCCACAGGCGCCGGGGAGCGCGGCGCGGCCGGCGTCGGCGCGGGCATCACCCCGGTGCGCGTGGTGCCCTGCTTGCGGGACGGCGACCCGGGCGTCTGGGCGGCGGACGCCGACGAGGGCGCGGCGGCGGGCACGGGCGCCTTCGACGTGTCCTGTCCTTCCGGCCGGGCGACGACCTGGAAGGGCACCAGGGCCACGAGGCCCAGCACGGACAGCGTCACCTTCAACCAGCGACGGGAATGGGAGGAACCGATGTCGACGTGCTCCAGCATGCTCAACCTCCTGTGCAACGCGTGAACGTGGTCCGAGGCGCCGAGCGCCGCGGCGCTTCCATGGGGACGGGCGACCCCGAAGGCGAGCAGCAGCTCGCCGTAATCCGCGGGCTCCGCGCCGGTGAGACGCAGGGCCTCCGCGTCACACGCCTCCTCGCGAGCCAGCGCGTATTCCTTCACCGCGCACCGCGCGAGCGGATGGAAGAACAGCAGCGCCTCCGTGAGCGCCGGCACCCAGCCGAGCCACAAGTCGCCGCGCTTCAGGTGCGCCACCTCGTGCGCCAGCGCCATGCGCAGCCCCGCCAGCGGCAGCCGTCGCACCGCCTTCGTCGGCAGCACCACCACGGGCTCCCACAACCCCGTGGCCAGCGGGCTCGTCACCTGGTCCGACACGAGCAACGCCGGCACGCGCCGCAGCCCCGCGCTGGCGGCCAGCTCGCGGACCTCCTCCTCCAGGCCCGGATGATTCAAGCACCGCGCATCCCGACGCAGCCGCGCCATCGTCACCCAGTTGCGAGCCTGCGCCCGCACCCGCCACACCACGCCCCCGAGCCACGCCGCGAGCACCGCCCACAAGAGGAGCGCCTCCCCATGGGACGCCAGCACCCGCGTCCACCCCGCCACCTCATCGCGAGGCGCGACCGGCGACACGACGAGCCCCTCCGACGCGACCTCGCGCTTCTCCACGTGCACCTCCCGCGGGCCCACCCCGCGGTGCACCGGCGCCTCCACGTACGCCCCATGCACCACCGGCGTCGAGGGCTCGACCCGCGCCAGCGAGGCCACCGGCTCCGCCGACGCGCCGCCCAGGAACGAGAGCGACGCGGGCAACACCGGCAGCGACAGCGGATGAGGCCCCACCAGCGACACCACGAACTTGAGCGTCACCAGCCACCACAGCCCCGCGCGCACCGCGGCCGGCATCCGCGTCCACAGCCGCGTCAGCGCCCACCCCAGCCCCGCGCACAGCGCGCCCTGCCACGACGCGCGCCACAGCCCCTCCGGCCATGACGACAGCCACGCGGCCACATCCACGAGCCATTCCGTTCGCATGGGCTAGTCCTTCTTCTTCTTCGAGCGAAGCCGAGCCACCACGTCCTGCAGCTGCGCCAGCTCCGCGTCGGAGACATCCTCCGCCTCCGACAGATACGCGGCGAACGGCGACAGCGAGCCGGACAACGTCCTCTGCACGAAGTCGTCCACCACGCCCCGCAGCAGCTCCCCCTCCGGCACCGGCGAGGCGTACTGGAACACGCCGTCCACCTTGCGCCGCGTGAGGTACCCCTTCTGCCGCAGCCGCTCCATCACCGTCAGGATGGTGGAGCGCGCCAGGCCCTGCGCCTCGCCGAAGCGCTCCGCCACCTCGCCCACCGTGGCCGGCCCATGCTCGGCCACGTACCGCAGCACCGACAGCTCCTGCTCACCCACCGGCTTCTTCATGGCGCGTCCCGTGACGACAACTGTAGTCACGAAGAAGGTACGCGTGACTACAAACGTAGTCAAGCACGAGGCTCCAGGGGAGCGGCGCCCTTTCGCGGGCCAGGAACGCGTCCCATGTTTGAAACAGCGCCCTCCCAGGTCCGGGACGGGAGCAGGCGACATGGGCACGGAAGGTGGAGCGCATGGCGAAGGGCGACATGCGGCAATGGCAGGCGGGCCCGGATGCCCAGGCCGCCTCGCGCCCCGTGAAGCCCCTCGAGCGGCTGCTCCAGGTGGGCCGCGACCTGCGCGCCGCGCTCGTCGTCGACGCCCAGGGCGGTGTCCTCTGGATGGACCCGGTGCTCGCGCTGGCGGCCGGCTGGGAGGGCGGTGGCGAGCAGGGCCGCTCCTGCCGCGAGGTCCTCGCGCGCCTGCCCTGGCTCTTCACCGCCGTGCGGGCCGCGCTGGCGGGCGAGCAAGGGCTGGGTGAGGGCAGCGGGCAGGGACAGCGCCTCTTCGCCGTGGTGCTCCCCGTGTACGGGGACGACGGCGCGCTGGTGGGCGCCTGCGCCCGGCTCCAGCCGCGCCAGGCCCCGCGAACAGCGCACGCCGCCCCGAGCGCGGAGCACGTGCGCGAGCACTACGAGAGCCTCATCGACAGCATCGACGGCATCGTGTGGGAGGCGGACGCGGAGTTCCGCTTCACCTTCGTCAGCAACCAGGCGGAGCGGCTGCTGGGGCTGGACGCGCGGCGCTGGGTGGGCGAGCCCGACTTCTGGGCGCGCCATGTCCATCCGGAGGACTGGAGCCGCGTCATGACCACCTGCCTGGACGCGCTCCGCCAGGGGCGCACCCACGAGCTGGAGTTCCGCATGATGACCGACAGCGGCCAGGCCGTGTGGATGCGGACGCAGGTCACGGCCACCGCGGAGGAGGGCCAGCCGGTGAGGCTGCGCGGGCTGCTGGTGGACGTCACCGAGCAGCGCCGCGCGCGCGAGCGCCTGGAGCACACCCACTCCGTGCTGCGCGCGACGTTCGACTCCATCGCGGACGGCGTCATCGTGGTGGACGCGGAGCGGCGCATCATCGCCTTCAACAAGCGCTTCCAGGACATGTGGGACCTGAGCGACGCGCTGCTGCGCCCACGCATCGCGGAGGCGGCCCTCCGCCACGCCGCGCCCCTGACGGCGGACCCGGAGGCGTTCCTCGCCAGCATCCAGGCGCAGTACATCCCCTCCGACGCCGTCCACGTGGACGTCATCGAGATGAAGGACGGCCGCGTGCTGGAGGGCACGTCGCTGCCGCAGCGGATGGGCGACGCCGTCATCGGCCGGGTGTGGAGCTACCGGGATGTGACGCAGGAGCGCCGCGCGAAGGTGGAGCGGGAGCGGCTGCTGGTCGCGGAGCAGAACGCGCGCGAGCGGACCGAGGAGTCCTTCGCGCTGCTCGACACCTTCCTGGCCCACGCGCCCGTGGGGCTCGCGTTCCTCAACCGGGAGCTGCGCTACCTGCGCATCAACACCGCGCTCGCGTCACTGCACGGCCACTCGCGCGAGTGGGAGCTGGGGCGGACCGTGTGGGAGGCCAACCCGCTCATGGCGCCGCACTTCGCGCCGCTGATGCTCCAGGTGATGGAGACGGGCATCCCCATGAGCGACATGGAGATGTCCGGCAACGTGCCCGCGACGCCGGAGGAACTGCGCCACTGGCGCGTCAGCTACTACCCGGTGAGCACGCCCAGCGCGGGCATCGTCGGCCTGGGCGCCGTCGTCGTGGAGGTGACCGAGGAGCACCGCGCCCGACAGGAGCGCGAGCGGCTGCTCAAGGAGGCCCAGGAGGCCATCCGCGTCCGCGACGACTTCCTGTCCATCGCCGCCCACGAGCTGAAGACGCCGCTGACGCCGCTCAAGCTGCACCTGCAGATGATGAAGCAGCAGGCCACCCAGGGCCACGCCCCCAAGCCCCACCACGTGGACAAGGCGCTCTCCCAGGTGTCGCGCCTGTCGCTGCTCATCCACGACCTGCTGGACGCCACGCGCATCGAGGCGGGACGGCTGGAGCTGCACCGGGGCGCCGTGGAGCTCCAGACGCTCATCGACGAGGTGCTCGCGGAGACGCGCCCGCTCACGGGACAGCACACCCTGGAGCGCGTGGTCCCGCCCGAGCCGCTTGTCGTCCTGGGGGACCGGGGCAGGCTCGCGCAGGTGCTGTCGAACCTGCTGGAGAACGCCTTCAAGTACAGCCCCACCGGGGGCTGCGTGCGGCTGAAGCTGGAGCGCGACGGGAGCTGCGCCCACGTGTCCGTGCGCGACTCCGGCATTGGCATCCCCGAGGACCAGCGCGAGCACCTGTTCCAGCGCTTCTTCCGCGCGCGCAACGCGCCCATCTCCGGCTTCGGCGGGCTGGGCCTGGGGCTCTACATCTGCCGCGACATCATCGAGCGCCACGGCGGCCACATCTGGGTGGACACCCGCGTGGGCCACGGCTCCACCTTCCACTTCACCCTGCCCCTGGCCCCCTGAGGCGCGCGCCTTCAGCGCTGGAAGTCCACGCCCACGCCCGCGCCCACCGTCACGCCGCGCACCAGCACGTTGTCCGCCTGCGGGAAGTGCACCGTGCCGCCGGAGCCCCAGGCGTACAGGTGGTTCACCAGGCGCTGGCGCACCTCCGCGCTCACCGAGTAGCGCGGCCGGTCTCCCAGCGCCGTCAGCACCGCGCGGCCCAGCACGCGGGTGCGCCCGCCGGGCAGCTCGAAGCCCGCGGACACGTCCAGGTCCGTGCGGCCGAAGCCGTGATACTGCGCGGCCACGCTGCCCAGCAGCAGCGTGGTGTCCGCGCTGCCCTTGGCGATGGAGGCCTCCAGGTAGCCGGAGAAGCCCGTGGGCAGCACCTCGTCCGCGATGGGCTGCTCCGCCAGGCCCGTGCCGGAGAAGCGCCCCAGCTCGTAGTCCGGGCCGAACATGCCGAAGCGGAAGCGCCCGCCCTGACGGCGGCCCTGCACCGTCACGCTCAGCTGCGTGCCGCTGGCAAGCTGCCCCTCGAAGGCCACGCCCAACAGGCCGCCCACCGCGGGCGAGTGCGACTCGGCGAAGCGCGCTCCGCCGCCCAGGAGCGCCCACGCGCGCAGCCGCTCGCCCTTGTACAGCGCGATGTCGCCGCCCAGCGAGGTGAGCGTCATGTTGGGGGACTCGCCGCCGGCCTTGCCCGCGTCGTGCGCGGCGGACAGGCGCAAGAGGTAGCGGTCGAAGCGGCTCGCGTCGTCGCTGGCCGCGCGGCCCAGGTCCAACATCACCTCCGCGGCGAAGATGCGCGCGGCGAGCACGTCGCTCGCGATGACCTCCGCGCGCACCGGCCCCTTCACCACCGTCAGCGAGCCGCCGGCCGGGTGGTAGTCGGGCGACAGCACGTTGCTGTAGCGGCCCATCAGATAGCCCCGGCCCAGCGACTCCTCGACGAAGGGCTCCACGCGCAGGAAGAACGGCCGGCCCTCCTGGCCGATGCGCAGCATGCGCACCACCTGCCCCAGGTCGCTCAGCTCGTCCCAGTCCTCGCGGCGCAGGCGCGCGCCGTAGTCCCCGTCCGCCTGCTTCGGCTCCTCGTCCACCATGCGCATCCGGAGGTTCGCCCCCAGCCGCAGCACGAAGGTGTCCCCCTTCGTCAGCCCCAGCGACGGGTAGACGCGGATGAACAGGTCCTGCCCGCCCCCCGGCGTGCCGGACGGCAGGCTCAGCCCGCCCACCTCCAGCTGCCCGCCGAAGCCGAAGCCGTCGCCGCCCTTGCGGCTGCCCGGGGGCGCGGGCTCGTCCAGGCGCGCCTTGGACACGGGCGTCTGCTCGCCGGAGGAGATGGAGCTCTCATCCGAGGGCCCCTCCTCGGAGATGGTGGAGCTCTGGTGGGTAACGAGGGCGAACAGGACGAGGAGGGGGGCGCCAGTCATCGTCCCCCGAGTCTACCCGGCCC
>NZ_SRLW01000214.1:0-17533 GCF_006518215.1 Myxococcus sp. AB025B | reverse complement strand
CCCCCACCCTCACCGCCGTCTCCCTCGCGGACACGCCTACCCCGAGCGCTCCGCGCGGCCGCCTCCTCTTGTGCCTGGTGACGCTGTACCTCGTTTGGGGGTCCACCTATCTGGCCATCCGCTGGGTGCTCCAGGGAGGCATGCCGCCGTTCCTCGCGTCGGGGACGCGGTTCCTGCTGGCGGGCACGCTGATGTTCGCGGCGCTGTGGCTCAAGGGCACACCCGTGCCCACCGGGCGACAGTGGGGCGCGAGCGCGGTGGTGGGCACGCTGCTTCTGGGCGTGGGCAACGGCGGGCTCGTCTTCGCGCAGCAGTGGGTGCCCTCGGGCGTGGCGGCGCTGGTGGTGGGCAGCCTGCCCATGTGGTCGGCGCTGTTCGGTGGGCTCTTCGGACAGTGGCCCGGGAAGCTGGAGCGCTGGGGGCTGGCGGTGGGCTTCGGCGGCATCGTGCTGCTCAACCTGGGAGGTGAGCTGGGCGGAAGCCTGCTGCCCACGCTGGTGTTGCTGGTGTCGCCGGCGAGCTGGGCGCTGGGCTCGGTGCTGGGCCGGCGCATGCCCATGCCCACGGGCATGATGGCGCCCGCGGCGCAGATGCTGTGCGGCGGCGCGCTGATGCTGCTCTTCGGGCTGTTGCGCGGCGAATCGCTCGACGTGATGCCGGAGCCGCGCGCGTGGGCGGCCTTCGCGTACCTGGTGACGTTCGGCTCGCTGGTGGGCTACAGCGCGTATGCGTACATGATGCGGCACGCGAGCCCCTCGCTCGCCACCAGCTACGCGTACGTCAACCCGGTGGTGGCGGTGCTGCTGGGCGCGGTGTTCGCCGGCGAATCCCTGAGTCCCCTGGCGTGGGTGGCCATGGCCGCGATTCTTGGCGCCGTGGTGCTGCTGACACGCAAGCGCTGAGGGACGACGTTCGCGGACCCGCCGTGCCCGGGGGGACACACGTGCGGTGTCAACCCGGGCCGACGAGGCCAGACGGCGCTTGACGTGGGTTGTGTCTCGGGCTGTTTAACGGAGGGATGGAATCCCTTCGCGCGCTCTGCCTCGCCTGCCTGCTCGTGACGGGCGTGTCCACCGCCGCTCCCGTCATCCAGGTCCCCGAGGGAGGCCCGAGCGTCCCCGTCACCGCCAAGGGCACGCTGTGTGGCCCCGTGAGGGCCGGCTGGACGCTGTCGCCGGATGGACGCGCGCTCAAGCCCCCCGCGCGCGTGGAGCAGGATGACGCGCGCATCCTCGAGCTGAAGGTCGCGCCCACGGGTGGCCAGTGCGAGACGACGGAGGAGCGCGTCACCGTCATCGCCACCGGCGCCTTCCCGCGCGTGGACGCGGCGGGCACCAACTTCTTCCCCGACGAGGGCCGGGTGGAGCTGCGCGGCACGGGGCTGTCGCACGTGGGCGTCGCCTGGAGCGGCACGCCGCGCACGGTGGCCGAGCCAACGTTGATGGAGGGCCAGGACGTGTGCCTGACGCCGTCCGTGGAGCGAGGCCCGGGCAACTGCACGGTGCCGGTGGCGCGCGGGCTGCCCACGGACGCGGCGCTGTACTGGACGCCGCCGCATGGGCGCTGGGGCAAGGACGTCACCACGTTCGATGCGTCCGGCAACGTGGTGGCCCCGGAGACCTTCCGCCTGCGGCCCGGGCGCGTGGTGCTCACCCAGCCGCTCATCCAGTCGGCGGGCGTGGACGTGTCGCGCGGGCCGGGCTTCGTGGCGCTGAGCCACTCGGAGGCGCTGGCGTCGGTGGACTGCGGTCCGGTGCGCTGCGAGGTGAACGAGGGCTCGGTGTCCTTGCGCAACGTGCCGGGCGTGGACGTCAGCGTGACGCTGCGGTTGAGGCTCGCGCCGCGCATCTACTTCGCGCGCGGCGAGGCGCTGGACCAGGTGCTGGTGGAGACGCTGCCGGTGCTCGCGTGTCCGCTGACGGCGGTGGACGGCACGGTGCTGCGCGACGCGGAGAACTCCGCGATGGTGGTCCGCCTGGACGTGTCCTGTCAGCACGACCCGCGCAAGCTGCTCTGGGCCATGAACGACCAGCGCGCCCGCGTGGAGCGCGTGGTGAAGGCCTCCGACGGCACCTACGTGCTCCTGCGCACCGGCGGCACGTCCGAGCAGCAAGTGACAGTGAGCGCGCAGACGTCGCGGGTGGAGGGCTCGGTGGTGGCGTCGGACACGACGAGGACGCAGCCGTTGCCGGTGCCCAGGGCGTCGCTGGAGCTGGGCGACCAGGGCACCATCGACTTCATCCCCATCAACCGGCCCGCGGAGCTGCACGTGGCGGCCAGCGGCGAGCAGGGGCGCTTCGTGCCGCGCCCCGTGGCGGGCGCGTACACCGTCACCACGCGCGACGGGACGACGTACGTGCAGGGCGAGCCCACCGCGGGCGGCTTCGTGTCGCTGCGCTTCGGCTATCAGCTCTCCACGCTGCCGGGGGAGCTGGCCACCACGGACCTGGTGGTCGTCACGGAGCGGGTGCAGCGCTCGGTGCGCGAGGCGAGCGTGCCCATCCGGGTGGAGAGCGTGGTGGAGCTGGTGTGCGCGGACAAGGACGGCAAGGACCGGGTGCTGGAGCCCAGCCGTCCGCACCGCATCGACTACGCCATGCGCAACTCCTGTCGGGTGGTCATCCACCGCGAGCGGCTCAAGCCCGAGCAGGGCGCGCAGGAGGTGGTGCTGCGCATCGGCGTCACCAAGCCGGATGGTTCGGCGCGCGGGGAGAGCCAGGTGGAGCAGCGCATGTTGCTGCGGCCGCAGGGGGAGACGCGCACGATTCCGGTGCCGGGGCAGCTGGGCCAGTTCGACCGGATTCTGGTGCAGGTGTCGCTGGTGGCGGACGAGTCGCGCTATGCGCTGAGCACGGCGGACCGCTCGGGGCTGCCGTCGGCGCAGTGGACGGCCATCGTCAGCGGCGGGCGGCTGCGGCTGTACACGACGGCGACGATTCCGGCGGGTCTCTACCGGGCGACGGAGCCCAGCGGTCAGCTCATCCTCAACTTCGGCGTGGTGTCGCGCCTGGCGCTCTTGAATGACGAGGGCCAGGAGCGGCTGCTCGGCTTCGAGATGGGGCTGATGGGCATGGGGTTGATTCCCCAGTCCGGCGACATCGAGTTCCCGCCGACGTTGGCGGTGGTGATGGGGCTGAGCTTGCGGGTGCCCATCGGCCCGGGCGCCGCGGTGGGCGCGCAGGCGTGGGTGGCGCGGGAGTTCCGCGACGACATCACCCGCCGCTCGGACGGCTCCGTCGTCGACTCGAGCCGCTGGTCCTTCATCTTCGGACCCAGCATCTCCGTGGGCAACGTGGGCTTCAACCTGTGACGCGTGGGGGGCGCGCTCGCGCCCTTCGTCAACTCGCCGTGCGCGGGCCCGGCTGCGTGTGGTGCACGCCCGGCACCTCCGTCTCGCGCGGCAGCCACACGTTGAAGGTGGAGCCCTGTCCCGGCACGCCCGGGGACTCCACCCAGATGCGGCCGCCGTGCTGCTCGACGATGCCCTGGCTGATGGTGAGCCCCAGGCCCAGCCCGCCGTACTTGCTGCCGTGCGCGCGGCCGAAGCGCTCGAAGATGAGCGCCTGCTTGTCCTTGGGAATCCCCACGCCGCTGTCCTTCACGGACAGGTGCACGCCCTCGCTCCCCTCCCCCGTCAGCCGCACCAGCACCGCCCCGCCCTCCGGCGAGTAGCGGATGGCATTGGACAAGAGGTTCGTCAGCACCTGGTCCAGCCGCCCGCGGTCCCAGATGCCCTCCAGGTGCTCCGGCGTCTCCACCTGGATTTCATGTCCCTGCGACAACACCGCCATCCGGTCGCGCGTCTCGTGCACCAGCTGGCTGAAGTCGAACCGCTCCAGCTCCAGCGACAGCCTTCCTGCCTGCAGCCGGCTGATGTCCAGCAGGTCCTCGACCAGCTTCGCCATCCGGTCAATCTGACGGTTGATGATTTTCAGCGACTTGCCCGGCCCCGCCTCCGTCTCGCCCCCCAGCTTCAGGAGCGCCAGGTGCGCGTGCCCCTTGGCCGCCGCCAGCGGCGTGCGCAGCTCGTGGCTCGCCGCCGCCAGGAACGCGTCCTTCGCCTCGCTCGCCAGCCGCAGCGCCGTCTCCGCGCGCTGCCGCTCGGTGATGTCGCGCGCCACGGAGATGAACCGCCCGGGCCCCTCCGCCGCCGACACGAACTGGAGCACCACCTCCACCGGCACCTCGGAGCCATCCCGCCGCCGGTGCGTCGTGGAGTACGTCTGGCTGGGCAGCGTCCCGCTCACCAGCGGCGCCAGCAGCTTGCGGAAGCCCGCCTCGTCGAACGCCCCCTCCACCTCCAGCACCGACAGCCCCACCAGCTCGTCCGTCGTGCTCGCCAGCTGCTTGGCCGCGCCCGCGTTGGCGTACGTCAACGTCAGCGAGTCCGGCGAGAACATCAGGACGCAGTCCAGCGTCGCGTCCAGCGTCATCTTGAAGCGCCCCAGCGCCTCCTCGGCGCGGCGCTTGTCGTCGATGTCCGTGGCCACCGCGATCCAGCCCACCACGTGGCCCGTCTCGTCCCGCTCCGGCACCGCGCGCGCCAGGTGCCAGCGATACACCCCGTCGAACCGGCGCAGGCGGAACTCGCGCTCCACCCGCTGACTGGAGCGGATGGCCATCTCCCACGCCTGCCGCATCTCCTCGCGGTCCACCGGGTGCACGAACTCCAGGAAGGTGCTCAAGGACAGCGGCTGCTCCTCGTGGATGCCCGTGTAGTCACGCCCCGCGCGGTTCGCGTACGTGAACGAGCCGTCCGCGCGCGCCGCCCACATCACCTCCGGCAGCGACTCGGTGAGCCGCCGGTAGCGCAGCTCGCTCTGGCGCTCCATCGCCTCGCGCTCGCGCTGACGCAGCAAGGCCGCCTGCCGCTGGATTTGCTGCTCCTTGAGGAACAGGTCCACGAAGACGCTGACCTTCGAGCGGAGGATTTCCGGGTCGAAGGGCTTGAGCAGGTAGTCCACCGCGCCGTGCGCGTAGCCCTTGAAGATGTGGGCCGCGTCGCGGCTGAGCGCGGTGAGGAAGATGATGGGGATGGTGCGCGTGCGCTCGCGCTGCTTGATGAGCGTGGCCGTCTGGAAGCCATCCAGCCCCGGCATCTGCACGTCCATCAGGATGACGGCGAAGTCGCGCTGCAGCAGGAACTTGAGCGCCTCCTCGCCGCTCGTGGCCTTGACGAGCTCCTGCCCCAACGGCTCGAGGATGGCCTCCAGCGCCAGCAGGTTGGACGGGTGGTCGTCCACCATCAGGATGCTCGCCCTGGAACGGGTGCTGCTGTCCTGCGGGCGTTCGGCGGAGATGTGTTCGCTAGGCGTCATTGAAATAGGAGCAAGGTATGCCCCGACCGTTTACTGGCCGGACAGGCTAGGCGCGGCCTCCGCCGGTCAAAAGCCCGGGAAAGACGAGTCGTGCGCTAGCCATCAATCGGACCCTCTCTTCGTCATGCCGATACCCACAGACGGATGAGCTCCAGAAGCTTGTCCGTATCCACCGGCTTGGGCAGGTAGTCGCTGGCGCCGGCGGCCATGCACTTCTCCCGGTCGTCCTTCAGCGCCTTGGCCGTCACGGCGATGATGGGGAGGCTGGCGTACCGGAGGTCCTTGCGGATGGCCCGCATCGTCTCGTACCCGTCCATCTCCGGCATCATCACGTCCATCAGGACGACATCCACGTCGCGGTGCTGCTCGAGCGTCTCGATGGCCGCCCGCCCATTCTCCGCGAAGACCACCTGCATGCCGTGGTTCTCCAGCACGCTGGTGAGGGCGAAGATGTTGCGCATGTCGTCATCGACGACGAGCACCTTCTTGCCCACCAGCTCGGACTCCTCCTCGTTGCGCTGGGCCAGCGCCGCCCGCGCCCGGGGAGGCAGATTCTGGTCCAGCCGGTGCAGGAACAGCGCGGTGTCGCTGAGCAACTGTTCGGGACTCTTCGTTCCGCTCTTGAGGATGACGCTGCCGGTGTAGCGGCGCAGGCGGGCCTCGTCCTTGGGCGTGAGCTCCTTGCCCGTGTAGATGACGATGGGCAAATCCCGGAAGCGCTGCTGGGTCTTGACCTCCTCCACCAGCTTGATGCCGTCCATGTCGGGCAGCAGCAGGTCGATGACCAGGCAGTCGAACTCACCCTCCTCCAGCTTCTGGAGGACCTCCTGGCCGGTGGCCACGGCCGTGACGACGACGTCACCGCCCTCGGCGAGCAGGCTGACCAGGCTGCTGCGCTGCACGTCGTCGTCCTCGACGAGCAGCAGCCGGCGCTCCTTGCGCTCCAGGAAGCGCGCCAGCTGGTTGAACACCCGCTCCAGGCCTTCCTTGCTGACGGGCTTGGTGAGGTAGCCGAACGCGCCCTGGGCGTTGCCCAGGTGCTTGTCCATGACGCTGATGATGTGGACGGGGATGTGGCGCGTGCGCGGGTTGCGCTTGAGCCGGTCGAGCACGCTCCAGCCGTCCACCACGGGCAGCTGGATGTCGAGCGTCACCGCGTGCGGCTGGAACTCGTTGGCCATGGACAGGCCGGTGTCGCCGCGGGTGGCGACCAGGGCCTTGAAGCCCTTCTCGCGCGCCAGCTGCACCATGATGCGGGCGAACTTCAGGTCGTCCTCGATGATGAGCAGGACGCGGTCACCCTCGCGGATGTGGTCGCGGTCATCCTCCACCGCGAGCGGCGGCAGGAGCGAATCCACCGGGGGCGGCAGCGCGGCGTCCAGCACGTGGCCGCTCTCCGCCACGGCGGGAGGCACGGGCGCGGGCGGCGGCGCGGGGGGAAGCGGGACCTCCGGCACCACGTTGCTCCCGCGGGGCATCAGGGGCTCGAGCGGCGTGGGCATGGCCGGCAGGCTGTCGTCGTCGGGGCCCACGTACTCGGGCGGCAGGTACAGGGTGAAGGTGCTGCCCTTGCGCGGCTCGCTGCTGACGTGGATTTCGCCGCCCAGGAGCTTGGCGATTTCGCGGCTGATGGACAGGCCCAGGCCCGTGCCGCCGTACTTGCGGGCGGTGGAGCCGTCGGCCTGCTGGAAGGCCTCGAAGATGAGGCGCTGCTTGTCCTTGGCGATGCCGATGCCCGTGTCCGACACCGCGAAGGCGATGACGTAGCGCGAGCGCTGGAGCACCTCGTGCTCCAGCCGCGTGCCGGGCTCGGCCAGCTTCACGGTGAGCTTCACGCTGCCTTCGTCGGTGAACTTGAAGGCGTTGGAGAGCAGGTTCTTGAGCACCTGCTGCAGCCGCTGCGGGTCGGTGCGGATGGCGCGCGGGGTGCCCTGCGCGACCTCCACGGTGAAGGCCAGGTTCTTCTGCTCGGCGACCGGGCGGAAGCCGCGGTCGATGAACTGGTTGAGCTCCGTGAGGACGATGTCCCGGGGCTCCACCTGCATCTTGCCGGCCTCCACCTTGGACAGGTCGAGGATTTCGTTGATGAGGCTGAGCAGGTCTCCGCCGGACGCGTAGATGGTGTTGGCGTACTCCACCTGCTTGGTGGAGAGGTTGCCGTCCTTGTTGTCCGACAGGAGCTTGGCCAGGATGAGCAGGCTGTTGAGCGGCGTGCGCAGCTCGTGGCTCATGTTGGCCAGGAACTCGCTCTTGTACTTGGAGATGACGGTGAGCTGCTCGGCCTTCTCCTCCAGGCTGACGCGGGCGCGCTCGACCTCGTTGTTCTTCTCCTCGACGCGGCGATTCTGCTCCTCGAGCAGCTTCGCCTTCTCCTCCAGCTCGCTGTTGCTGCGCTTGAGCGCGTCCTGCTGCTGGGTGAGCTCGCGCGACTGGCTCTGCAGCTCCTGAGTGAGCCCCTGCGACTGCTGCAGGAGCTGCTCGGTGCGCATGTTCGCCATGATCATGTTCAGGACCACGCCGATGCTCTCGGTGAGCTGGTCCAGGAAGATTTGATGGATGGCGCTGAAGGTGTGGAACGAGGCCAGCTCGATGACCGCCTTCACCTCGCCCTCGAAGAGCACGGGCAGGACGATGATGTTGAGCGGGGCGGACTCACCCAGGCCGGAGGAGATGGTGATGTAGTCCGGCGGGACGTGGGTGAGGAGGATGGTCTTGCGCTCCAGGGCGCACTGACCGACGAGCCCCTCGCCCAGGCGGAAGCGGTTGGCGATGTGCTTGCGCTCCCGGTAGGCGTAGGTGCTGGTCAGCTTGAGCACCGGCGTCCCGGAGTCGGTGTCCATCAGGAAGAACGCGCCGTGGTGGGCGGAGACCAGCGGCGTCAGCTCGCTCATGATGAGGCGGCTGACGGCGTCCAGGCTCTTCTGGCCCTGCATCATGCCGCTGAACTTCGCCAGGTTCGTCTTGAGCCAGTCCTGCTCCTGGTTCTTCTGCGTGGTCTCACGCAGGTTGACGATCATCTGGTTGATGTTGTCCTTCAGCGCGGCGACCTCGCCCTCGGCGACGACGGTGATGCTGCGGGTGAGGTCACCCTTCGTCACCGCGGTGGCCACGTCGGAGATGGCGCGCAGCTGGCTGGTCAGCGTCCCGGCCAGCTGGTTCACGTTGTCGGTCAGCTGCCGCCACGTGCCGCGAGCGCCGGGCACGCGGGCCTGGCCGCCCAGCTTTCCTTCGATACCGACCTCGCGGGCCACGGTGGACACCTGCTCGGCGAAGGTGCCCAGCGTGTCCGTCATGTTGTTGATGGTGTCCGCGAGCGCTGCGACCTCGCCCTTCGCGTCGACGATGAGCTTCTGGGTGAGGTCACCGTTGGCGACCGCCGTCACCACGCGCACGATGCCGCGCACCTGCGTGGTGAGGTTGGAGGCCATGAAGTTCACGTTGTCCGTGAGGTCCTTCCACGTGCCGGCCACACCGGGCACGCGGGCCTGACCGCCCAGCTTCCCCTCGACACCGACCTCGCGGGCCACGGTGGACACCTGCTCGGCGAAGGTGCCCAGCGTGTCCGTCATGTTGTTGATGGTCTCCGCGAGCGCCGCGACCTCGCCCTTCGCCTCGACCACCAGCTTCTGCTTGAGGTCGCCGTTGGCGACGGCCGTCACGACCTTGACGATGCCGCGCACCTGCGTGGTGAGGTTGCGGGCCATGAAGTTCACGTTGTCCGTGAGGTCCTTCCACACGCCGGACACCCCGCGCACTTCCGCCTGACCGCCCAGCTTTCCTTCGGTGCCGACCTCGCGCGCGACGCGCGTCACTTCCGAGGCGAACGAGTTGAGCTGGTCCACCATGATGTTGATGGTGTCCTTGAGCTCAAGAATCTCGCCCTTGGCGTCGACGGTGATCTTCTTGGACAGGTCACCGTTGGCCACCGCGGTGGTCACCAGCGCGATGTTTCGCACCTGCGCGGTGAGGTTGGAGGCCATCGAGTTCACGTTGTCGGTGAGGTCCTTCCACGTGCCGGCGACGCCGGGCACCGCGGCCTGACCACCGAGCTTGCCGTCCGTGCCGACCTCCTTGGCGACGCGCGTCACCTCGGCGGCGAACGCGCGGAGCTGGTCCACCATCGTGTTGATGGTGCTCTTGAGCTCCAAAATCTCGCCCCGGGCCTCGACGGAGATCTTCTGCGACAGGTCGCCGTTGGCGACCGCCGTCGTGACCTTGGCGATGTTTCGCACCTGGTCGGTGAGGTTGCCGGCCAGCACGTTCACGTTGTCGGTGAGGTCCTTCCACACGCCGGCGACCCCGGGCACCGCGGCCTGACCGCCCAGCTTGCCCTCGGTGCCGACCTCCTTGGCGACGCGAGTCACCTCGGACGCGAAGCCTCGGAGCTGGTCCACCATCGTGTTGATGGTGTTCTTCAGCTCCAGCACCTCGCCCTTCACGGAGACGGTGATCTTCTGGGACAGGTCGCCATTGGCGACGGCCGTCGTGACCTTGGCGATGTTTCGCACCTGGTCGGTGAGGTTGCCTGCGAGGACGTTCACGTTGTCGGTGAGGTCCTTCCACACGCCGGACACGCCCTTCACGTCGGCCTGTCCGCCCAGCTTTCCTTCGGTGCCGACCTCCTTGGCGACGCGAGTCACCTCGGCGGCGAACGCGCGGAGCTGGTCCACCATCGTGTTGATGGTGCTCTTGAGCTCCAGCACCTCGCCCTTCGCGTCGACGGTGATCTTCTTGGACAGGTCGCCATTCGCGACCGCCGTCGTCACCTCGGCGATGTTTCGCACCTGGGCCGTGAGGTTGTTGGCCAGCAGGTTCACGTTGTTGGTGAGGTCCTTCCACGTGCCGGCGACGCCCGGCACCTCGGCCTGGGCGCCCAGCTTGCCTTCCACGCCCACCGTGCGCGCGACGTCCGTCACCTGCTGCGCGAAGATGGAGAGCGTCTGCGTCATCGCGTTGATGGTGTCCGCGAGCGCGGCGATCTCACCCTTCGCGTCCATCATCAGCTTCTGGGTGAGGTCACCGTTGGCGACCGCCGTCACCACGCGCACGATGCCGCGCACCTGGCTGGTGAGGTTGGACGCCATGAAGTTCACGTTGTCCGTGAGGTCCTTCCAGACGCCGGACACCCCGCGCACCTCGGCCTGTCCGCCCAGCTTCCCCTCGGTACCGACCTCCTTGGCGACGCGGGTCACCTCGGACGCGAAGCCGCGGAGCTGGTCCACCATCGTGTTGATGGTGCTCTTGAGCTCCAGCACCTCGCCCTTGGCGTCGACGGTGATCTTCTTGGAGAGGTCACCGTTGGCGACCGCCGTGGTGACCTCGGCGATGTTACGGACCTGGTCGGTGAGGTTGTTCGCGAGCAGGTTCACGTTGTTGGTGAGGTCCTTCCACGTGCCCGCGACGCCCGGCACCACGGCCTGGGCGCCCAGCTTGCCTTCCACGCCCACCGTGCGCGCGACGTCCGTCACCTGCTGCGCGAAGATGGAGAGCGTCTGCGTCATCGCGTTGATGGTGTCGGCCAGCTCGGCGACCTCGCCCTTGGCCTCCATCTTCAGCCGCTGCGTGAGGTCACCGTTGGCGACCGCCGTCACGACCTTGGCGATGCCGCGCACCTGGGTCGTGAGGTTCACGGCCATCACGTTCACGTTGTCGGTGAGGTCCTTCCACGTGCCGGAGACGCCCTTCACCTCGGCCTGGCCGCCCAGTTTGCCGTGGGTGCCGACCTCGCGCGCCACGCGCGTCACCTCGGAGGCGAACGAGTTGAGCTGGTCCACCATCGTGTTGATGGTGTTCTTGAGCTCCAGAATCTCGCCGCGCGCGTCGACGGTGATCTTCTTGGAGAGGTCACCGTTGGCCACCGACGTCGTCACCAGGGCGATGTTGCGCACCTGGGTGGTGAGGTTGGAGGCCATCGAGTTCACGTTGTCGGTGAGGTCCTTCCACACGCCGGCAACACCCTTCACGTCGGCCTGTCCGCCCAGCTTGCCGTCGGTGCCCACCTCGCGAGCGACGCGCGTCACCTCGGAGGCGAAGGCGCGCAGCTGGTCCACCATCGTGTTGATGGTGTCCTTGAGCTCCATCACCTCGCCCTTCACGTCGACGGTGATCTTCTTGGAGAGGTCCCCCTTGGCGACGGCCGTCGTCACGTCGGCGATGTTGCGCACCTGGGCCGTGAGGTTGTTGGCCATCAGGTTGACGTTGTCGGTGAGGTCCTTCCACGTGCCGGCGGCGCCGGGCACCTGGGCCTGGGCGCCCAGCTTGCCCTCGACACCCACCGTGCGCGCCACGCTCGTCACCTGCTGCGCGAAGACGTTGAGCGTGTCCGTCATGTTGTTGAGCGTGGAGCCCAACGCGGCGATTTCGCCCTGGGACGGCACCATCAGCTTCTGGGTGAGGTCGCCGTTGGCGACGGCCGTCACCACCTTCACGATGCCGCGCACCTGCGTCGTGAGGTTGGACGCCATGAAGTTCACGTTGTCGGTGAGGTCCTTCCACGTGCCGGAGACACCGGGCACCGCGGCCTGACCGCCCAGCTTTCCTTCCGTGCCCACCTCGCGCGCCACGCGCGTCACTTCGGAGGCGAAGCCGTTGAGCTGGTCCACCATCGTGTTGATGGTGCTCTTGAGCTCGAGCACCTCGCCGCGCGCGTCCACGGTGATCTTCTTCGACAGGTCGCCGTTGGCGACGGCGGTGGACACCTCCGCGATGTTGCGCACCTGGGCCGTGAGGTTGTTGGCCATCAGGTTCACGTTGTCGGTGAGGTCCTTCCAGACGCCGGAGACGCCCTTCACCTCGGCCTGACCGCCCAGCTTGCCATCGCTGCCGACCTCACGCGCGACGCGCGTCACCTCGGCGGCGAACGAGTTGAGCTGGTCGAGCATCGCGTTCACGGTGGTGCCGATGCGCAGGAACTCGCCCTTCACCGGCTGGCCGTCGATTTCGAGGGCCATCTTCTGGGTGAGGTCGCCCTCGGCCACGGCCACCAGCACGCGCGCGACTTCCGTGGTCGGCTGCACCAGGTCGCCGATGAGCGCGTTGATGGAGTTGATGCTCGTGGCCCAGTCGCCGCGCCCGTCGCCCAAGGACACGCGCTCGGCCATGCGGCCCTCGCGGCCGACGACGCGCGCCACGCGCACCATCTCGTGCGTCATCGCCGAGTTGAGGGTCACCACCGCGTTGAAGGCGCGGGAGATGTCGTCCATCACCGGCACGGAGGTGAACTCCGGCAGGCGCACGGAGAAGTCGCCGCCCTGCACGGCCCGCAGCGCGGCGAGCAGCGTCTGCAGCGGGTCATCTCCGCGGATGCGCGCACCGCCGCCCGGCGTCCTCGCGCCGCCGCCCCGGCCGCCCGTCTGCCTGCCGCCCTCTTCCGCGCCACGGCCGCGAGCGCGCTCGGACTCGACGCGGTTGGCCGCGAGGTTGTCGCGCGAGGCATCGGACGGCTGCGGGCTGGACGCCGCTTCGCTCCGAGGCTTGCGCGTCGAGGCGCGCTTCCTGCCATTGCCGTTGGAGCTGGGAACCTTGGTGTCGTCCACGAGGAGAACCCTTCTGATCGGGATGAACGCCGCGAGCCGAGACCTCGCGGCGGACGGGCTGAGGCGAATCTCCTGTGAGTTCGCGGGCTTGTCGATTCAAAGCCCCGCCACTCCAGGTGATTTGTCGCGTACTGAACTTCGAGCCCGGACAATGGATACCGCGCGTGAAACATGCGGAACCCACAGCCTCTGTCCAACATGTCAGGGCGGCGGCGCCGTGCAGGGAAAACCGTCGCAGCCCTGGACATAAAGCGGCCGACCGGAGAGCCGGCGAGCAGGGGCCATCACACGCCCCTCGGGCACGGCGGCGCGCTCCCCCGTCCGCACATCGAGCGAGAACGACGGCGCCCCCGTCGGGGAACAGCCGATCATCAACTGCTCGGGTGCGTCCAGCCACCACATCGTCTCCACCCGACAGGGGACATCGAGGGGGCGGTGGGAGAGGGAGCGGGTGTCGTAGACGCGGAGGAGTCCGTCGGAGAGCACGGCGGCCAGCACGCCACCGGCGCCCACGGAGAGCCGGGCGGTGGAGGCGGGGACCTGGGTCTGCGCGAGCACGGAGCCGCTGGAGGAGACGGAGACGAGCTGCCCGGAGGCATCGAGGGCGAGCATGCCGTGCGCGTGTCCGGCGAGGGCGATGGGCTGGAAGTCGCCCATGGGGACGAGGGTGACGCCGTCCTCGCGAAGGAGGCGGTTTCCAGCGGAGAGCCACAGGTGGTTGTCCGCGTCGAAGGCGATGGCGAGCGCGCCGGTGAGGTCATGGCGCGTGGTGGCGTCCTTGGGGCCACATGTGGCGACGGAGTGGGCGCCGAAGACGGCGGCGCGCGAGGCATCGGGGGAGACGGCCCAGCCGAGCCGGGCCTCGGGGTGGGCCTTGGAGAGGCAGTGGTTGAGGGCGCCGAAGTTCGGGTCCGTCGTGGGGGAGGACACGAGGTAGGGCAGGCTGGTGGTGGCGACGTAGAGGAGCAGGCCCAGGGAGACGGCGGAGGCGAGGGTGAGGGGCCAGGGCCTGAGGCTGCGCGCGCGGGTGTTCCTGGCGGGAGCACGCGCGCTCTTCCTTCCCGTGGTCACCGCGCTCTCGCGTCCGCTCAAGGTGACTCCTCGCTGCCTCGCGCCGCCCGGCCCTACGCATAGCGCCCGGCCTGTCTCCAGGCCACTCCCCCCGAGGTGCATCCCAGCACATCACGGAATGGATTCGGGTGCCTGCCTGGCCCATGGGGAGCAACGGATGATTGGGGCAGGGCTGGTCCGTGCGTTGCACAGCGGGCCGGCCATGCATCGCCTCCTCCCCGCGCGGGCACGACTGTGGTTGCTGGGCCTCATCCTCGTGGCGCCGTTGGCCACGGTGGAGTGTGTCTACCGGTACGCGCTCACGCGGCTCCCGGAGCTTCCTCCTTCGCCCAGCCAAGGGCTCACGCCCTCCGCGCGTCAGCGGGTGACGTGGTGGCGGGACCTGGACGCCTCCACGCGGCACGTTCAGCCGATATGGTCCTGGACCGTGGTCCACAGCCTCCTGGACCTCACGCTCTCCCGACATGCTTGTGAGGACGAGTCCCTGCCCGAGGGCTTCGAGCATGCGCTGGATGCGGCGAGCCGTTGGCTCAACGCCCTGAATGCACGCGCAACGGTCCCGTTCCGAGAGCTCGAGCGTGTCGCGCTGGCCATCTGGCTCACCCGCCACTGGGATGAAGTGGACTGGCGGGTCGCCGCCATCGAGTCACGGTGGCACGAGTCGAGCGCGAGGCGCGGCGTCCCTGTGTTCCTCGCGCGAAGCTGGACCCAGCTCCCCGTCGAGGACCTGGCGCTGCTCATGGCCCTGGGGCAGCTCTCCTGGCGCGTGGACCCGTGGTGCGAGCGGGAACAACTCCATGCGGTCCGTGATGCGCTGCTGTGGACCCTGCATGACCGCGAGGGGCTCGATGAGACGGCGCTGGCGACGGCCCTGCGCGCACCGCTGTTCCTCACGGTGCGCCCCATCGACTGGGGAACTTGTGGACAACCCGCGCTGACGCGGGTGCTCGAGTCTCGGGTCACCACGCCGCTTCCCGAGTAGCCACGGGGCCGAGCCCTCCGTGAGGCTCGCTTGTCGCTGGCCGTCCTCGCCTCAAGGTTGAGCACGAGGAAAGGACCCCACCCATGCGACGAGCGCTCTGCACCGCGGCCCTGACGTTCAGCTTCCTCTTGTCTCCTGTCGCCCTCGCCCAATCAGCGGGCAGCGGAGCGGGCGCAGGGACGTCCTCTCAACCCCAGTCAGGTGTCGGCGCCAACCAGGCCCCTGGCACCTATCCGTCCGGGACCTTCTCCGTCGTGCCCTATGGGTCCACGGGCGCTGAAGACATCTCCAGCACGACCACCACCACGCAGGCGACCGGTGGCGCTGGCAACACCTCGAACACCAACGCTGGCGGCACGGACACAGGCAACAATGCGTCGGATGCGCGCGGAACGGGCGGCTCTGGCAACAAGGACTCCGTGCCCGCCGGTCGCCCCGAGCCCACGCGCCAGGGCACCGAGCCGCGAGATGCGGCGGGCGATGCACGAGGCGGCAGCGCGGAGGCAGCCGCGTCCGGAGAGGACCTGAACCAGAGAGACCTGACCCGAGAGGTCGCCATGCTTCGCAACGATGTCCTGCGACTCCAGCGACAGGTCAACGCGCTCCGAGGCGGACATGCGAATGACGATGACTCGGGGAAGCAGCAGGACGGCACGGGAGGCTCGGGCCCGGCGAGCGCGCCTCGACAGGACGCCTCCGCCAATGACACCGGCGACGTGAACGCCGACCCCGAGAAGACCATCGTCGCGAACGTCGTCATGCGCGGCCAGGTGACCTCGGCCACCCAGGACCGGATTGTCATCAAGGACTCGGAGACCGGGGACCTCTACGACCTGCGCGTCGGCGAGAACACCCGCATCGTCCGCAACGGTCAGCGCATCTCGACGCAGGGCCTGCGACAGGGCACCGCCGTCCAGGCCGCCTACAACCTCATCGCGGATGGCACCTCCGACGCGACCCGAATCCAGGTGACACCGCGCTCGCGCTGATTCCCGGCGGAGGCGCTCACGTCAGGCCCCGGCGCAAGCACCTCTCGCTCACGCGCGAACCATGAGCTGGGTCCGCGTCCTGCTCGCGCGGGTGCCTCGGCGCGCGGCCTGCGCGCCTCGTGTCGCCAGCTCATGTGCGAAGGAGCTTCACCGCTCACGCGCGAACCGCTCGATGCGCACAATCGCCAGCTCCATCTTCTGGCGCGCCGAGCTGTTCGCCGAGTGCACGCGGACTCGCGGAGGAACGAAGCCGCGCGTGGCCACCGCTTCCTCCAGCCACAGCAGCACGTCGTATCCGGTGCCGTGCTCGTCATCCCCGAGGTCGTGGTCGAGGCTGAGCTCGACCACCTGTCCTCCCTGGAGCAACGCGATGGCCTCTTCCGGCCAGCGGACAGCCACCCAGCCCTCGGGCGTGGGCCGCTCGTCATCCAGATACACTCTCACCGCGTCACCCCAGGCGAGTCAGCGTCCGCCGTCCTTCGATGACTTGCCCTCGGCGAGCTGACGCATCTTCGCGGCGAAGGGGCTCTCCCCTTCCACCCGGTTGGGACCGCCCGCCAGCCGCTGCCGCCGAGCCATCGCCAGCCCCCCCTCCGCGGGGCCCTCGAGGGCCTCCTTCTCGTAGCGGTCCTGCCCTCCGAGCGCGCGTCCCACGGGACGAGCGGAAGCGACACGGCGGTTCGTATCCACGGGCATGACCAGACCTCCAGCGGTGACGGTGACCCCGTTCTACCCCACCCGCGTCCCGCTCGCAGCCCCCAGGGTCTCCTCGGGCGACTCCAGCACCTCCCCGACGTGACGGAGCACCCGCGCCACCACCTCCACATCCAGCGCCCGCGCATCCCACGTGCACGTCAGCGTCATCACCTTCCCCGGCACCAGCGCCCCCGCCTCCACCACCGGCTCGGTCCGCACGGAGCACGGCGCCAGCACCAACGGCACCCGCGTGTACGGCACGGTCGCCACGTAGCCCCGTTCGAGCCCCAGCGTACCCAGGCTCGTCACCACCACCGAGCCGAACGGGTCCCTCGGCATCCCCACCCAGCGCAGGTCCACGTTCAGCGTGAACCAAACGAAGGACAGCAGCCGCAGCGCCCACCCCATGAACATCCCCGGGATGCGATAGGAGCGGCGCTTGCCCCGCTCGATGACCGCGTCCTCCCGCGAGCGCACCCGCCCCACCACGCCCTCCATCGCCCGCGCGAAGTCCGCGAGCGACAGCGTGTCCGCGCGGTGCACCGTGGCCGTCGTCAGGTCCACGCGCCCCGACGGCTCGGGCTGCACCACGAGCACGCACACGCCCACGTCGACGCGCGGGGACGGACTGCCCCAGCGCATGAGCACGTTGGCCTCGGGGTACAGCCGCAGCGCGTCCGCGGCGGCCTTGGCCACCAGGTGCGTCACCGTGAGCCGCTGCCCCGTCCGCTCGCGCCACGCCTCCAGGAACGC
The DNA here is from genome assembly GCF_006518215.1 of Myxococcus sp. AB025B. Lineage (NCBI taxonomy): Bacteria > Pseudomonadati > Myxococcota > Myxococcia > Myxococcales > Myxococcaceae > Myxococcus > Myxococcus sp. AB025B. The sequence goes on along the minus strand of NZ_SRLW01000214.1, from coordinate 189 downwards.
GAGCGCGCGCTCCATGCGCACGTCGAGTGCGGCATAGGAGGTCGGGTCCCGAGGCGCGCCCCAGGCCCCCAGGGCGAGCTTGCGGAAGGCACCCGGTGGCGGCGCCGGCTTCAGGTCGAGGTCCACGAAGAGCCCGGGCTTCGCATGGAGTCCAACGCTCCTGCAACCCCTGTCTCTTTATACACATCT
>NZ_SRLW01000213.1:0-17702 GCF_006518215.1 Myxococcus sp. AB025B | reverse complement strand
GGGGAGTACCACTACAACCCGATCGGGACGGTGCACGGGGGATTGGCGGCCACGTTGTTGGACTCGGCGCTGGGGTGCGCGGTGCACAGCACGTTGCCGGTGGGGGCGGGCTACACGACGTTGGAGCTGCACGTGAACATGGTGCGGGCCATCTCCCAGGACACGGGGAGGCTGACGTGCACGGGTGAGGTGATTCACGTGGGAGGGCGGGTGGCGACGGCGCAGGCGAAGCTGACGGACGCGAGCGGGAAGCTGTACGCGCACGGGACGACGACGTGCATGGTGTTCAGGCCCGCGGGCCCGGGTGGCCGGGAGTAGGGCGGCGATGCGCTACGCACCCGAGCACAAGCAGGCCACGCGCGAGAGAATCCTGGCGGCGGCGGAGTCGCTCTTCCGGAAGGAGGGGTTCGCGGGCGCGAGCGTGGAGCGCGTCATGCGCGCGGCGGGGCTGACGGTGGGCGGCTTCTATGCGCACTTCGCCTCGAAGGACTCGCTGCTCGCGGAGTCGGTGCGGGCGTTCTTCCAGCATCAGCACTCGCGCTGGTTGGGAGGGCTGGAGGAGCTGCGTGGCGCGGAGTTCCTGAGTCACTTCGTGCGGAGGTACTTGAACCGCCACAACCGTGACGACATGGAGGAGGGCTGCATCCTCCCCTCCGTGTTGTCGGACGTGACGCGGGGCACGCCCGAGGCGCGGGAGGCGCTGGGGCAGGGCGTGGAGATGCTGGTGGCGGAGCTGGGGGCCCGGGTCGCAAGTGGAGAGGGAGTCACCGGGAGGCAGCGCGCGCTGGCGACGGTGGCGCTCCTGTTCGGGGCGATGACGCTCGCGCGGGCGACGAAGACGACGCCGCTCTCGGATGAAATCCTGGAGGCGGCGCGCGCCTTCCTGCTCGCGGGGGCGGGGGCTCCGGAGAAGAAGCAGGGCGACTGACGTCGAGTGAGCTGTGCCCACCCCTGAGCATCATCGACGGAGTCGGTGGCTCCGAAGACGCAAGGTGATGGGATCCCACGGCAGCCCGGTGACCTCTTCCTCATGCAGGAAGGGTTCGAGGACCCGCGTCATTTCCCGATAGGGCAGCGGGATGGCGTGATTTTCGGTGTCGATGGCTTCGGGCCACTCTCCCAAGGTGACCAGAATTCGCTCCTCGTCCACGGCTTGGACAGAGACACCTGGCAAGTCGAGCTGTTGCTCCACCATCTCGCGACCTCCAAGCTGACTGAGCAACGGCTGTCCCAGAAACGTGAGCCAGTAAGCGCCTCGTGCGCGTGTCCCGATGTTCCGACTGGTCTCTCCCAGCCGTGGGAGGTCCAGTCCCAGGTAACGTTGGAGCACTTCTTGGACCTGCTTCCGGAGGGAGAACCAGGCCCCTGATGAGGAGATGATCGCGGGGCTGGCGTACCCAAAACTGAACGGAAGCTCACGCGCAATATCGAGCGCCAGGGCGCGGAAATGCTCCGGGCCATGTGTCACGAGGTACTCGGTGGGGAACAAGAAGCAGAGCCCACTCGTTGCCCTGTCGTCGCGTGAGAAGATGGGGTCATCGAGCTTTCGACCGTCGTATCCGAAGTGGTAGTCGCTGGCCCCGCCGGGCAACTCGGACAGATCAACGAGCCACTCGCCTCCCCAGGCGCGTTCGACAATTTGCTGACGGATGTGCGTCCACCCTGCTTCATCCAAGGGGAGCATGTCTCCATCGTCTGCTCCATACCACCCCAGTGCCAGGGGAGGGATGGCACGCCGGTACTTCTCCAGGCAGGACCAGACGCGGTCGGCCACATCGCGGTGTGAGTGACGCATGAAGAAGCAGAGCGCGAGTCCATCACGGGCCACCAGGTCCCCGTGCTTGTTCATCAGTCGGATGACTGGAAGCGAATCGCTCATTGTGTGACTCCCCATCGAGGCGAAATCATGACTGCCTCTCCCTTCAAAGCCTCTCTGTAGACTCGTCCCTGGTTCGAGCCCTGATAGGCGCTCTTCTCCCCATAGAGAGTCCACCGGGCCTCATTCGAATCGGGGCAGGGGAACTTGAAGTCCAGGATGAGGATTGAGCTCAACAGGTTGGAATCGGAGTGCAGGACCACATCCGGCTTGATGGTGCGCCACAAATCACGCGTGCAGCCCTCTGCGAGAAGTCGAGCCTCTTCGCTTCGGCTGATGGTCTCCAGGAGGTCTGCATGAGGATAGTAACGATAGCGTTGCTCGATGCTGAAAGGCGCCGTCCAGGCTCGCTCCAGCACCTCGCGAGCACATTGGAGCGCCAGCAGGTGCTTGCGCTTTCCAAGGGCCATGGCGCGGGTGACAACGTCACCGCAGCCATCTCTCTCCACTTCCTCACCGCACTCTCTTCGGGTCGGGGAGCGCCCGCCGAAGAACTCATTGTTCACCTGGCGCTCCGCCTGGATGGCGCAAGCCACGAGATGCTCTTCAAGCTCGTCCACTGCATTATCATCCTTCAGCACGACAAGCAGGACTGGAGCGAGTTTGATGAGTTGCGAGCCCACTTCCTGGGTCGCCGCAGCGCCAGTCGCGCTCCGCGACACGGCAGCAGCGTGGCGAAGCCTCGCGGCGGTTTCTGTATCAAGGCGCAGGTCTCCATGCCCCGGTCGACTCGGGCTGCTCGCGCACGCCGTCAGCAGGACCAGGGACAGGCACCATGGCGTGGACTTCCGGGGAAGACGCGCCGTCAGGCGCATGAAGTCGGAATGCACGGCGCGGAATCTACCCGTCACCCTGTGAGTCCGATACGGCGCAGTCATGGGGCGGGGCTCGTGTCCAACGGAGAGGCCCGCGCGGCCTCCAGCGCTCCGAGTCCATCGTGCGCCAAGGGGGCCTCGGGGAGACACGCATCGAGCCATGGGATGTGCCCGCGCAGGCTCTTGAGGGGCTCGGAGTGTGGCCCTCCCACGGACTGGCGCGTCTCGGCCCGAAGGACCCACTGTCCCAGGTCGCTCGGCACCGAGCGCGTCCTCGGCGCGCGGAGGGCCCTTCCCACACGCTCGCACGGAAGCGCCGACGGCCGCTCCCGCGCACGCTTCGCTCCAGGCTAGGGTTGTGTCCGTGATGTCCCCCGCGCGCATCCGTTCGATGCTCCCGCTGCTCTGCCTCGTGGCGCTGTCCTGCCTCGGCGGTGTCCGCTCGCGCGCGGCGAAGGACCCGGCGGCGCTGCGCTACAACCTCACCTACGTCCGCGAACCCACGCCCGCGCTCGACGTGGAGGTCGTCCTCGTCCGAGGCGCACCGCGCACCTTCCGCTTCACCCGCCCCGGCGGCGTGGACTCCGTCAGCGCATACCGCGAGGACGGCGAGCGCCTCGACGTCCCGGTCCGCGACGGCCTGGTGCAACTGCCCCGGGACATCCGCTTCCTACGCTACCGCTATGCACTCGAACCCCGCCGTCGTGGACACGGCTGGGACTTCTTCTCGGGGAGCACCGAGGAGGACACGTGGCACCTCACGGGCCGCACGTACCTCATCCGCCCCAACCTGGCGCCACCCGACCTGCGCGTGGAGCTCGTCGTCGACGGCATCGACGCCCTGTTGCCCTGGCAACCGGATGACACGGGCCTGTACCACCTGCGCGCCGAGGACCTCGTCGACTCGGGGTTCCACGCCTTCGGCGGACGACGGTGTCAGGTGGTCCTTCAAGACGTGGTGCTGGACGTGGCGGTGCTCGGCCACTTCACCCACCTCGACGACGCGCGCGTGTGTCACTGGCTGAAGCGGACCGCCGACGAAGTGCTCACCGTGCGCCGCGCCTTCCCCTATCCCCGCGTCACCGTGCGGGTCATCCCCGTCCCCGGGCGCGAGGGCCCCGGCCTCTTCGGCATGGTGCTGTGGAGCTCTCCACCCAGCATCTCGCTGCTCGTGGGACAGGACGCCACCGAAGCCTCGTTCGAGCGGGACTGGGTCGCGCTCCACGAGATGCTCCACCTCGCGCATCCCGCCATCCTCCCGCGCGTGCCGTGGTTGTCGGAGGGGCTCGCCACCTACCTCACGGAGATGGCCCAGGTCCGCTCGGGAAGGCAGAGCGCCCAGCGCGCCTGGGGCGAGCTGGTGGACGGCTTCGCGCGCGGCCGAGACGTGGCGAAAGCCCGCACCATGAAGGAGGTCGTCGCCGACAGCGACTTCTCCCCAGGCACCTATTGGACCGGCGCGCTCTTCGCCCTGCATCTCGATGTGGAAATCCGCCGTGCCACTGGAAACCGACGCCACCTGGAGGATGTGCTGGAGCGGCTCGCGGCGAGGGGGAGCACGTCCACCTTCGGTGCCTTCGGCGTGGCGGTGGACGAGGTCGCGGGGCAACCGCTGTTCGATGCGCTGCTCGCCCGCCACCTCGAGCGGCCGGCTTTTGTGGAGCAGGAAGGTTTGCTACAAGCGCTGGGCGTGACGACCGGCGCTGATGGCATCCAACTGGTGCCGGCCCGTGACAGCGCGCTGCGCGAGGCACTGGAAAGTCGTGGGTGTAACCCACGTGCGGGAAGTTGCGTATCGGATGCATCCGCGATTCATCGACATCCGTAGATGAGGTCCGCCAAGTCCAGATTGACGCTGGCGCTCATCGCGCTCCAGATGGCTCGTGCGCTCGAGCAGTAACCCCCTCAACGCAGTACCGAAAGGAAGCAACCCCCATGAACGCGAAGGCTCTTGCGGCGATTGTCGGCACCCTGTCCCTGGCCTCCCTCGCCACCGGCTGTGCCTCCACCAAGTCCGCCGAGGCCCAGCCGGCCGCCGCGGAGAAGGGCGCCGAGGGCAGCTGTGGCGCGCAGAAGGCTGAAGGCGACAAGGGCGCCGAGGCGGGCTGCGGCGCGCAGAAGACCGAGGGCGCCGCCCCCGCCGCGACGCCGGAGAAGGGCACCGAGCACGCCTGCGGCGCCGGCGGCTGCGGCAAGAAGTAGTCGTCACGGGCCGCATCCAGGCCCCCTCCGGGCGGTGGGAACAACAGCTCCCACCGCCCGGTTTCGCCTCGACTCCGGAGGAGGTAGCCCGCCGTGGTGGCGACGTACGCGCGAAGACACGGACTGAAGCCCCTGGGCGCGGGCATCGGCCTGCGACGGAGCTTCTACGAGGAGCTGCCGCGCACGCAGCGCACGCTCGACTGGGTGGAGATCATCCCGGAGAACTTCCTGTCCCTCGGCGGCCGTCCCCAGCGCGCGCTGGACGCGTGCGTGGAGCGCTGGCCCGTGTTGCCGCACGGCGTGGGCCTGGACGTCGGCGGGCCGGACGCGCTGGACGTGGACTACGTCACGGCCCTGGCCGCGCTGGTCAAGCGCGTGGACGCGCCGTTCTTCTCCGACCACCTGTGCTACTCGCGCCTGGGCGGCGTGTACCTGCACGACCTGTTGCCGCTGCCCTTCAGTGAGGCCGCGGTGGAGCACGTCGTGCCGCGCGTGCGCGAGGTGATGGCCCGCGTGGGCCGCCCCTTCCTGCTGGAGAACCCGAGCTACTACGCCCACATGCCCGGGAGCACGCTGAGCGAAGCGGACTTCCTGCGGCACGTGGTGGAACAGGCGGACTGCGGCCTCCTCCTGGACGTGAACAACGTCTACGTCAACGCGCTCAACCACGGCTACGACGCGCGCGCCTTCGTGGACGCGCTGCCGCTCGAACGCGTGGTGCAGGTGCACCTCGCCGGCCACACGCGCTACCCCGACGTCATCATCGACACGCACGGAGACCGCGTCTGCGACGACGTGTGGTCGCTGTATCGCCACGTGCTCGAGCGCACCGGCCCCGTGTCGACGCTCATCGAGTGGGACCAGGACATCCCGTCGATGACGGCCGTGCTGGACGAAGCGGACCAGGCGCGCGCCGTGCTCGGCGACACGGAGCGACGATGAAGCCCGAGCTGAAGCACTTCTTCGACGGCATGGGCGCCTACCTCGCGAAGCCGGGCACGGCCTCACTGGAGCAGCTCTACGCCAGGCACCCGGGCTGGGATGCGCCCGCCCGTCGCGTGTCCATCTATGGCGACTTCGTGCGAGGCCACGTGCGAGGCGCGGTGGAGAAGCTCTATCCGCTCCTGCGCCTCGCGGTGGGGCCGGAGGCATGGACCTCGCTCGTGGAGGGCTACACGCTGACACGCCCCGCGCGGCACCACGAGGTGAACCGGCTGGGCGAGAGCTTCCCCGCGTTCGTCGCGGACTCGCTCGTGTCCCACGGCCTGCCGGCCCACGCCGCCGAGCTCGCGCGCTTCGAGTGGACGGACTTCGCGGTGTTCTCATCCCAGGCGCCGTCGCCGGCCCGCGTGGAGACGCTGACGCCGAACCCCACCCTGGCCGTGCTGGAGCACACCTTCCGCCTCTGCGCGCACGTGCGGAGTCGGGGGGAGGGTGGGGCGCCCGAGCGCGGCGAGGAGCTGGCGCTCCTGTGGCGTCACCCGGTGGATCTGGTGACGTACTACCAGGAGGCCACGCCGCCCACGCTGCTCGTGCTGAAGATGGCGGTGGAGGGCCTGTCCGCGTCGGACGTGACGGCGGCCACCGGGATGCCCGAGTCCGACGTCCTCGACGCGGTGGCTCGCCTCTCCCGCGACGGACTCGTGCTCACGCCGGGCGGGTGACTCAGGGCCCTCAGTCGCGGACCGAGCACACGCGCCCGTCGACGGTGTCCTCGCAGCGCGAGGCGCCCGGGCAGTCCAGGTCCTCGACGCACGGCACGGTGCACTGGCGCTCCACGCACAGGCCCGAGGCCATGCCCAGCCCCTGGCAGCGCTCGTCATCCGCGCACTCCGCGCCGAACTGCAGGAGCGCGCTGCAGCTCAGGAAGCGCTGCGTGTCCGGCAGGCAGTTGCCCGCCTGGCAGGTGAAGCCCGCCTCGCAGCGGCTCGCGGCGAGGTCGTCCTCGTCCACCGTCTCCGTGCACGACTTCACGCACGTCGGCCCGCCACCGACGAGCAGCATGCACGCGGAGCCGTCATCACAGTTGCGGCCATTCACGCACGCGCCGCACTGAGGGCCATCCGCGTTGCAGCGGAAGCCCTTGCACGACAGTCCCTCGCCGCACTGGTCGTCCTCCACGCACTCCACGCACCGGCCCCCCGGGCCGCACACCAGGCCATCCTCGCAGCCCGTCGCGGCGCACCGGTTCACCAGGTCCGCGCGGGGCTGCAACTGGACGCGCAGCTCCTTCTTCTCTCCCGAGCCGACGCACGCCGAGGAGCGCACCTCCGGAAACCCCATTCCGACGATGGACAGCTCGTAGCACCCGTCCGGCAGGGGGCCCACCTGCACGCGCCCCTTGCCATCCAGTTGCAGCTGGTCCAGGTGCGTGCCCAGCACCGTCACTTCCACGCCCGCCACCCGCTCGCCCTGGGTGGACCGCGCGCGCAGCTCCAGGAAGCCCGCGGCCTTCGGCTCGACGCGCTCGACGTCGAGTGCCTTGCCCGCGGAGACCTTCACCTTCACCCGCGTCGCCTTCTCCCGCGTGGCGACGACGAACAGCTCCACGTCCCCGGAGGGGACCTTCTCCAGCTTGAAGCGCCCGTGGTCATCCACCGTCGAGCGCAGCTGTGGCGCGTCCACCACCGACACCAGGGCGTGCGCCGGGTCGTACTCCGACAGCTCCCCTTCGATGGTGCCCAGCCGCAGGGGCGCGTTCTCCAGGTTGCCGCACGCTCCCGCGCCCAGGGCCAGGAGGACTCCCAACGCGATGTGCAGTTTCGAGCGCATCAAAAGCGGTACCCCACACCGGCCCAGCCGCCGGTGAAGCCCACGGCCTGTCCCTTCCCGTCCAACACCACGTACGTCAGCATGAGCTGCGCCTGTCCCATCAACTCCAGGCGCTCTCCCACCCTCAGCACCACGCCTCCCACCACGCCGGGGCTGACCGTGAAGAAACTCTGCCCGGCGGCGTACGTCTCCACATCGAAAGACCGCCCCAGGTACAAGGTGGCCACACGCGGGCCGGCGAAGAGCGTCAGCCGCTCCCAGCGCCACAGGTAGGGGAGCGCCACGCCGGCGGAGAACGTCGTGTAGCGGAAGGGGACCGCGTCCTCCGGCAGGAGCCGCAGCGAGCGGCGGCCCGTGCTGAAGCTGACGTCGAACAAGAGCCCGAAGTCGCGCAGCGGACGGTCCTCCAGCCGCAACGACACCGCCACCTCCGGCGCCATGGGCAACAGCTCCCCGCGGCTTCTCGCGTCCGCGAAGGTGAACATGCCGCCCAGCAGCGACAGCGAGCGCCGGGGGAAGGCCTCCGACAACAACTGCTCCAGGGGCAGCCGCTCCCCCTCACCCACCTCCACCTCGCGGCGCACCAGCACCGCGTCGCCCTTGGTCAGCTCCACCGTGCGCTTGCCCGGCACCACCGCCGCGCCGCCCGGCAGCTCCGTGCGCGGCTCCCCGTCCACCTTGAGCGTGAAGCCATCCAGGCGCGGGTTGTAGGAGAACAGCTCCGGCCGGCCCGTGCGGGAGATGCTGCCCGACAGCACCACCGGGTCCGCGCCCACCTCCAGGATTTCCGCCGACGGCCGCTGCCGTCCTTCCGTGAAGGCGAACGTGCGCCGGCGCGCGTAGTCGTGCGCCTCCGTCGCGGTGACGGCCCCGTCCGCGTTGCGGTCCGCGCCGCCGCCCAGGCCCTCGACGAGGAAGTGCGTGTAGATGTCGTTCTGCAGGCCCTCGTCCTCTCGCGCCGTCTCGCCCCAGTCACAGGCGGCGAACACCATGGACGCCCGCGAGGACTCCTCCAGCGGCCGCGCGTAGAAGCCGGACTTGATGCCCGACAGCTCCTTCTCCAGCTCCTTGGGCAGCAGCGACTTGCCGTTGCCGCTGTGACACGAGGCCAGCACCAGCAGCCGCCGCCGGCTGGAGAGCGCGTCGAACTCCGCCTTCAGTGCGTCCATGGACAGCGCCGTCTGCGCGATGGCGCGGTAGGACGCATCCCGCGTCACCAGGAAGCGGCGCAGCTCCCCGGTGGCGTCGCGCGCCAGCGTGCCGTGCGCGGAGAAGTAGACCACCACCACGTCATCCGGGCGGTGCGCCTCCTTCCGGAGCTGCCTGAGCGCGGCGAGGATGGCCGCGCGTGTCGTCTCCTCCGGGCGCGTGAGCACGCGCACCTGGTCGAAGCGGCCCTTCGTCGGGTCCAGCATCGCCGCGGCCAGGTCCCTGGCGTCCTTCGATGGGTAACGCAGCCCCCGCCAATGGGGGTCGTCGAACTCGGAGATGCCCACGAGCAGCGCCATGCGCCGGGGCGTGTAGGCGCTGGAGAGCGCCTCCTCGTCGAGCCGCAGCGGCACGAGGCCGCCCTTCTCCGTCCCAAGGGACGAAGGAGTCGCGCACGCCATCAGCGCCGCCAGCAGGATGGAGAGCAGGGGCCTCACGTTGACTCGGTCAGCGCGGATTCTCGCCGCTTCCCACGCGCACGTCGAACCTCGTCACGGCGAGCGTGCCTTGTTCCCATCGCTCACCTCCTCCCACCAGGACCCGCCTCACCTCGTCGGGCGAGGGCTCCAGGCCCGAGGGGGTGGCGGCCAGCCACAACGTCACCGGCCCCGATTCCCCCTCCAGGCTGACGCCCGACAGGCCCTGGGGGTCGCGCAGGTCATGGGTCCCCGCCTCCAGCACGAAGGTGCCCAACAGCTCCGGCTCCTGCTCGGCCCGCTGCTGGAAGAGCAGGCCCGTGCCCGCCTCGGTGGCGTGGTAGCGCAGGAGCAGCACGTCGCCCGGGGCCACCTGGGTGTCCGGGTCCAACCGCCTGAGGCTCCCGTCCGCGCCGCGCGCCACCACGGCCAGCTCCAGGGCAATCCTCCCCACCTGGCCCTTCACGCCCGGCGCCAGCGAGTCCGTGCCCACCTCCACCCCGGCGCCCGACTGGCGCACCCGGGGCACCACCACCACCGCGACGAGCGCCGCGGCCACCGCGCCCGCCACCACGCCCCAGCGCCGCGCGTCCCACCGGGGCGGTGCGCGAAGCTGCTTCTTCACCCGCGCCAGGCCCACCTCGTCCAGGGGGGACTGGGGGCGCGGAGGCGCCAGGGCCAGGAGCACCGCGTCCACCCGCCCGTCCAGGACGTCAGGGCCGGAGTGGGTGGCGAGGTAGCCCTCACACGCCTCACACGCGGTGGCCAGGTGCTCGCGGAAGTACGTCACCGCGTCCGGCTCACGACGGGCAAGGGCGCCGAGCGCCTCGTCATCCAGGTGTCTCATGACCTCTCACTCCCACCGACCGGCGAGCACTCGCCGCAGCAGCTCTCTCTTGATACGACCCCGGAAGCGCTCGAGTCTCATCGTCACGGCGCTTTTGCCCACGCCCATCTGCTCCGCAATCTCACGCGCGGACAGCTCCCCTTCGATATAGAAAAGCTGCACTGTCCGCTTCTCCTCGCCCTCGGGCAGCTCGGCGATGAGCTGACGGACCACCTCGATGTCGCGCTCGAGCTGCAGGGACTCCGGCACGGGCGGCACCGCCTCCGGCTCCGGGTCCGCGATGTCGTCCTCCAACCTCCTGAGGTGGGCCTTTCGCTCCAGCCGGGTGCGCGCCCGGTTGCGAGCGATGGACAACAGCCACGCCTCGAAGGCCCCCGGCTCCTTCAGCCGGGGCAGCGCCCGGAACGCCCGGACGAAGGACTCCTGGATGACGTCCTCCACCTCGTCCGAGTCCAGCGGGGCGAACCCCGCCACCAACCTCGCCACGAGGGGGCGGGTGCGCCGATACAGCTCACTGAAGGCGGAAGTCTCCCCACTCGCCGCGCGCCGTACCCACTCCGCCAGTCCCTCCGTGGAACCCACCTGACCTCCAGACCCCCGGGACGGCCCGGTGGCCACGCTGCATTTCCCGTCCCCGGGGCCGCTCCTGGGGGAAGCGGACGAGGGCGGACCGCTTCCTACTGGCTCCCGGGGGGGCGTCGGGAGGAAGAATGGGCCCCGCCGTTTCATTTCGAAGAGGAGCCCTGTCCGCCATGCGCGTCATCAACTTCAACCCCGGTCCCGCCGGCCTGCCCCTTCCCGCCCTGGAGCGCGCCCGGGACGAGCTGCTCGACTTCCAGGGCTCCGGCATGTCCGTCATGGAGCACAGCCACCGGGGCAAGGAGTACGAGGCCGTCCACGACGAGGCCATCGCCCTGCTGTCGGAGCTGACGGGCCTGCCGTCCACGCACCAGGTCCTCTTCCTCACCGGCGGCGCGTCGCAGCAGTTCGCCCAGGTGCCGATGAACTTCCTCACCCCCGACACGAGCGCGGACTACCTCATGACGGGCGTGTGGAGCGAGAAGGCGCTCGACGAGGCGAAGTACTACGGCAAGCCCCGCGTCGCCGCGACGACGGTGCAGCCCGACAAGCACTACACCCGCGTGCCGCGCCAGGACGAGCTGTCCCTGGACGCGAAGGCCGCGTACGTCCACGTCACCACCAACAACACCATCTACGGCACCCAGTGGCACACGCTGCCGGACACGGGGCCGGTGCCGCTGGTGGCGGACATGAGCTCCGACTTCCTGTGGAAGAAGATGGACCTGTCGCGCTTCGGGCTGGTCTACGCGGGCGCGCAGAAGAACCTGGGGCCCTCCGGCGTCACGCTGGTGGTGGCCCAGAAGGACTTCATCGCGAAGGGCCGCAAGGACATCCCGAAGATCTTCCGGTACGCCGTCCACGCGGAGAACAACTCGCTCTACAACACGCCCCCCACGCTGGCCATCTACCTGGTGCGCAACGTGCTCGCGTGGATGAAGGACGTGGGCGGGCTGGGCCAGCTTGAAGCGTGGAACCGCCAGAAGGCGGACCTGCTCTACGGCGCGCTGGACACGCACGCGGGCTTCTACCGGGCCCCCGTGGAGCGCGCGTCGCGTTCAGTGATGAACGTCGTGTTCCACCTGCCCACGCCGGAGCTCGACGCGGCCTTCGTCGCTGACGCGAAGCGGAAAGGAATGGTGGGGCTCAAGGGCCACCGGACCGCCGGAGGAATCCGGGTTTCCACGTACAACGCGGTGACTGTGGAGAATGTGCGCACCCTCGTCACCTTCATGGAGCATTTCGTGAAGACGCGTGGCTAGTGTGCGTCGGAGCACGTGAAACAACCCACTTGGAGGGATTCATGAAAGCCACCCTGTCCGCCGTCGCGCTCTGCCTGCTGTTCGCCCTGCCTGCTTCCGCCGCTCCGGGAGAGGCCCAGGAGGTCGCCGGGGTGAAGTTCCCCGGAACCGCCAAGGTGGAGGGCAAGGAGCTGAAGCTCAACGGCGTGGGCCTGCGCAAGAAGATGGTCTTCAAGGTCTACGCGGTGGGCCTGTACGTGGAGACCCCGAGCCAGGACGCCGCCGCGCTCCTGTCCGCGGACGAGACCAAGCGCGTGCGCATGTACATGCTGCGCGACCTGGACAAGAAGAGCATCACCGACGCCATCGTGGAGGGCTTCAAGAAGAACGCGGGCGACAAGCTGCCCGCGCTCCAGGAGCGGCTGAACACCTTCGCCAACGCGATTCCGGACGTGAAGAAGGGCGAGGAGATCATCCTCACCTACGTCCCGGGCTCCGGCACGAGCGTGCGGAGCACCAAGGTGACGGAGCCCATCTCGGTGGAGGGCAAGGACTTCGCCGACGCGCTGTTCTCCGTGTGGCTGGGCAAGTCGCCGGTGGACGGCGGCCTGAAGGACGGCATGCTCGGCAAGGACTGAGCGCCGCGCCTTCGTGTCGTACACGCGCCCCATGTCTCCCTCGGGAGGCGTGGGGCGTTTTCGTCAGCGGGCGTGGGGCCTTGAAATACGTGGGCGCGTGGGCCGTAGTGGCCTGTGTGGGCCCGGGTGCACGGCGACGCCAGGTCTGATAGCAACCCGCCGGTCAGGAGGATGACATGGGAATCTGCTCGTGGCTGGTGCTGGGAGGGCTCGCGGGGTGGATCGCGAGCATCATCAAGGGAACGAACGCGAGGATGGGAATCTTCGCCAACATCGCGACGGGCATCGTCGGCTCGATGATTGGCGGCTTCCTGTTCAGCCTGCTGGGCGGGCGCGGCGTGACGGGGTTCAACCTCTACTCGCTGGCGGTGGCCACGGTGGGGGCGGTCATCCTCATCAGCATCGTCCAGGCGATACGCAAATAGGCGCGCTCAGAAGAGGCTGAGCTGGGGTGAGGGCGGTGGCCTTCGCGGCGGGCGCTGGAAGGTGTCCGGTGCCGGCTCGGTGATGTACGAGGTGCGCAGGCCCACCCTGCGCGCCGTCGTCTCGAAGAGGCGGTGGATGGTTTCGGCGTAGAGCCCCTCGCCTCGCATGCGGTGCTTGAAGCGGGAGTCGCTGAGCTCCCCGCCGCGCGTCTCCCGGATGCGGTGGAGCACGCGCTCGGCGCGCAAGGGGAGTCTGGCGCGCAGCCGCTCCTCGAAGACCTCCTTCACGGGGCCGGGCAGGCGCACCAGGGTGTAGTGGGCGCGGCGGGCGCCAGCCTCCTTCGCGGCGGTGAGGACGCGGTGGATGTCCTCGTCGTTGAGGCCGGGGATGATGGGCGCGAAGGAGATGGCCACGTCGATGCCCGCGTCCGCGAGGCGGCGGATGGCGAGCAGCCGCCGCTGGGGCGAGGCCGCGTAGGGCTCCATGGCGCGCGCGATGTCCGCGTGGTGGAAGGGCAGGCTGATGCTGACCCACAGCCGGGCGTCGCGGGACAGGCGCTGGAGCACGTCGAGGTCGCGCTCGATGAGCACGCCCTTGGTGACGATGCCGACGGGGTTCTTGTACTCGGCGCAGACCTCCAGGCACGCGCGCGTCAGCCGCATGGAGGCCTCGAGCGGCTGGTAGCAGTCGGTGACGCCGCTGAAGACGACGGTGTCCCCCTTCCAGGAGGGGCGCTCGAAGGCGTCGCGGAGCAGCTCCGCCGCGCGCGGCTTCATCACGAGCTTCGTCTCGAAGTCGGTGCCGGCGCCGAAGTCGAGGTACTGGTGGGTGGGGCGCGCGTAGCAGTAGGCGCACGCGTGCAGACAGCCCCGGTAGGGATTGACGCTCCAGTCGAAGCCCACGTCCGGGCTGTCGTTGTGGGAGAGGACCTGGCGGCTGTGGTCCTCCCAGACCTCCAGCTTCGCGGGAGGAATCTCGTCCAGGTACTCCACCGCGGTGCTCGCCCAGGGGTTGGGCGGATTGTCGACGGGGCGGGCTTTCACCGTCCCAGAGTGTGACTGAAACTCCGTTCAGTCAAGTCCCATGTCCTCCAGGTCGGGATGTCTGTCATTCCAACACGGCCGCGCCTTCATGCGCCCAGATGGGCGAGCATGCCGTCCTTGTCGCCCGTGGCCAGGGTGTACGGGGTGCCGGGAGGGATGACGTCCTGGCGTGCCGCGACGCCCTCCACCGCGTCCTGGGCATGGACGAGCTGCAGCGCCCACGGGTTCGCGTGCCGGAGCAGCGGCAGCAGGACGGGCAGGACGATGGGCGGCTCGCGAGGCATTCGCGGACGGGCTCGACGCGCCACACAGCTCGTGTCGGACGGACATTCGAACACACCACCGCGTGTCTCGATGATGGCGGCTGTCTCAGGACTCCCTCAGAATCCACGGCTCTGGTAGAGGGGCGACGCTGTCAACCCACTCCTGGAGTCTCCGCATGTCCCGGTTCTCGCGCCACGCGCTCGTACTCTCCCTGCTGCTCACCTCCACCTCGGCGCTCGCGGGCTCGCAGTGGGTGCAGGCGCGCACGGTGCTCAACACGTGTGGCTACTTCAGCACCTCGCAGGCGGAAATCACCCTGACGTACCGCAACGATGATTTGCCCTGGGGCACCCGCGTGTTCCTCATCTACGGCTGGGGCGGCAGCTCCGGTCCTTCGAGCACGTTCGACTGGGCTCCGGCGCCGCAGACCGTGGAGGCGCCCGCCGTGGCGCCTTGGCACTGGGGCACCACCGTGACGGGAGTCATCCGGTCGCGCTCGTCCACGCAGTACACGAGCATCAACTACGTCTGGAAGGTGGTCCTCCCGGACGGGCACGAGTTCTACGAGAAGGGCAACGGCTCCACCTACGGCTACTACGCCGCGGACTTCTCGCAGGTGCCCATGCCGTGCACGACCACCTCCGGCACCTTCGTCGGCAGCGCGACGCCGCTGACCATCACCACCGTCGTCAAGAACTGACGCCGCTCGTCCCCGTCCTCGCCACGGGGCCTCATGAAGGAAACCCTCGCCTGACGTCGTGAGTCACCGCGGGGAGACCTTCTCGAAAAGGGGCCCCCGAGGCGGCCACTCGGGGCTGCTGGCAGGAGCGGGGGACGTCTTCGTCTTGCGCGAACGTGGTGCCGAGCGGGAGCACCTTCACGACAACCTCCTCAGCGGTCCAAGGACCGCATCCAGACGCTCCTGTCCATCATCATCGAGCTCGCCGAGTTCCTGGCGCCGAGCCACCTCTCCCGGGACTTCGGCCGCGACGAGCTGACGCGCGGCCTGCGCTGAGAAAAGACGAACCGGGAGGCCTCGACAGAAGCCTCCCGGTCCGGTGTGTCACTCATGAGGGACCGGGAGCGAGTGCCCCGCTACCCGTCACGTCGACTCAGAGCGCGGCGCAGGTGGAGGGCACCTGGAAGCCGTTGGTCGGCGCGGTGCTGGTCGAGCCACCGGAGACGGCGTTGCTGCCCAGACCGAAGGCGGCGAAGGCCGTCCACAGGCGGCACACGTCCTCGCCGTTGTGCAGCGTGGTGGCGGCGCTGATGATGCCGTCACGCACCTGGGTGAACGTCGGGCTGCAGGGCGTGCGCTTCAGGCCCTCGGTGAAGTACAGCATCATGCGCTGGTTACCCGCGTTGCCCTGGGCGTTGTAGAGGTTCGCGTCGAAGCCCCAGTGGTTGACGAGCGCCCAGTAGGCCTCCCACATGCCCTGGGCGAACACGGAGCCCACGCCGTGCGGCACGGCCATGCCGTTGATGCTGGCGTACGTCCACGTGTTGCGCGTGGGGTCGAGCGTGTACGGCTGGGTGCGGATGCCGTTGCCCGTGGTCGCCTGGTTCAGCGCGTACGTGCCCACGCCGCGAATCTTGTTCGCCGTGTCACCCGTGCGCGCCGTGTAGAAGAGCGAGAGGAAGTCGCTGATGCCCTCGCCCGGCTGCTGACGGTTGGAGAGGCAGGACACGTTGCTCGGACCGCCGACCAGGCGGTTGGAGATGCCGTGGCCGTACTCGTGCACGATGATGCCGCTGTCGAGGTCGCCGTCCTTGTCCGGGGTGGGCGCCGTCCAGATGTACATCTGCATGCGCGGGGGCGAGCCGTCCGCGGGCGTGGAGAAGTTGGCGTTGTTGGTGCCGCCGCCGTCCTGCGCCTCGGCCCGGACGTAGTCGTTGCCCGCGCCGCCGCGGCCGTAGTTGTTCTGCTGGAAGTTGCCGGCCGCTTCGTTGAAGCCGTACTGGTACTGCACGTCGTGGATGATGTTGTTCCAGTAGAACAGGTTGGTGACGGCCGCCGGGATGTACGTGGAGGGCGCGCCGGTCAGGTTGATGGTGAAGACGCAGTTGATGGCCGCGCCGCAGTCCGGCTGGGAGGCGGGCGCCGCGTTGTTGGCGTCGCGGTCCTCGTAGGCGTGGACGTTGTTGCCGCGCGGGATGGTGTACTCCGCGCCGGCGACGCCGTTGGTGTCATGCCAGCCGTAGGGCGAGGCGACGGCGTTGGCGGGGTTGGTCACCGTGACGCGGCCGTCGGAGGGCGGCAGCGGCGTGGTGTGGTTGGGGCTCTCCACGGGCACGGGGTAGACCTTGTACGAGTCCGCGGCCACCCAGTCGAAGCGCGTGAGCACCTCGCCCGTGTTGGCGTCCACCGTCACGTCGTAGTCGTGCTGCGAGTCCAGCGTGGACACCTGGAAGTTCCACACCAGGCGCGCCTCGCCGCGGCGAATGGGGAGGATGGCCAGCTGCGCGTTGATGGGCTCGCGCGACAGGCCGTCCACCTCGACGCCCGTGCGGCGCTGCACGCCCGCCTCGGCCTGCAGCGCGCGGGGCGGGGCCGCCAGCTCCACGCCCAGGTGCCGGGCGAGCCCCGCCACGGCCTGACCCGCGTTGATGCGCGGCTCGGTGCCCGCGAGCGCCTTCTCGATGGAGGGCAGGAAGTCGCTGTGCACGCCCAGCACGCTGCCGTCCTTGGCGACGTTGACCTGGAGCTGCGCGTTGTAGACGGGCAGGCCCTTGAAGGTCTGGCGCAGATACAGGTGCGTGGCCCCGCTGACCTCGGAATAGACGCGGTCCGTGACCTCGAACGTGGACACGTCGTTGAGGCTCAGCCCGAGCGCCTCGTGGTGCTTCTGGACGAAGTCCAAGGCGATGGACATCGGGTCACCGCTGCTGGGGCCCGTCAGCGCGCCCACCGGGTTGACCAGCGAGCGCACCAGGCCCGTGGACTCGTCCGTCTCGACCATCAGGTCCGGGATGCTGCGGCGCAGGGACTCGACGTGCGCCTTCTGCGCCGTCGAGAAGCCGAATCGCGCCTGTGCGTTGTAGCTGGTGCGCGCGTCGAAGTGACGCTCGCCACCATGTGCGTGCTCCGGCGCCACTGCGAGCGCCGTGGACCCGGAGAGGGTCGCCGTGAAGACCACCGCCTGGAACAGCCGCCTTCGGTATGCACCTACGGACATGTCGTGCTCCTGCGCTGCGGGTGAAGTCGCCCCATGCGGGGCGGGACTGGCAGTGTGAGGAAACACGCATTTTCGGTTTAATGCAAATGAATGGAAATACGTGAAAAATACGCTTAAATTGTAGGCGTGGCAGAGGCGCCGTCACGCGTGCCGTGTGGGGCGCGGCGCGGATGGGGCTTGGCGGGTGGGGATGGGGAG
>NZ_SRLW01000212.1:0-17751 GCF_006518215.1 Myxococcus sp. AB025B | reverse complement strand
GGACCTGGCTTCCTCCCCCACGCCCCTGCCCGTGGATGAGCCGCGCTTCCAGGCCGCGCTGGCCCGCCTCATCGTGGACCCGGGCCTGCGCCAGCGCTTCCTGGAGGCGCCGGCCGCGACGTGTGCCTCGCTGGAGCTGAGCGCGCCCGCCACCGAGGCCCTGCTCCAGGCGGGCCCGGCGCACATCGACCTGTTCGGACGCGAGGTCGCCGCCAAGCGCTTCGCCCTGATGGCCAAGATCGCGCCAGCGACGCTCAAGCTGCTCCAGAAGGAGCGGCTGCTGCACGGCCTCACCACCCGCTTCGTCGCCACGTACCTGCCGCGCGAGTCACGGGAGTATCCCAATCGCTCCGTGCGCGACGGCTTCTGGCTGTTGGACCTGGTGGAGCAGCTGTTCACCGACGGCGAGCTCCAGCTTCCGCACCTGCGAGACATCGCCCGCTTCGAGCGCGCCCAGCTGAGCCTCTACTCCACGCGGCCCCCGGTGGAGAGCGCGCTGGCCGCCCGCGCCGCTCGCGACGCGCGCCCGGAGCCCACCGACGCCGAGCTGCTCACGGCGCGCCCCCACCTGGGTGCCCACACACGGGTGGAGCGCTTCGGGTGTGACGTCATCGAAGCCATCCGCCGGGTGACGGGCGGGGCCTCGCTGGAGGACGTCGCCGCCACGCCCACCCTCATCCTCTTCCTCAAGGCGCCAGGCTGGCGCAACGTGCAGCCCCTGGGCATCAACGAGCGCACGGCCACCGTGCTCTCGCTGTGCGATGGCCAGTGCACCACCGAGGAGCTGCTCGCGCGGCTCGCGTCGCGGGGCTCGCCAGGGGACAAGGACCGGACCGAGGCAGGGGGGCTCAAGCTCATCCGGGACCTCCATCGCCTGGGCGCCGTCATGCTGGACTTGGGCCTGAAGCAGTGAAGGTCGGGCGCCCGCCACCAGGAGCATCACTTGCGCATCTGTGCCGTCATGAAGTACCCGCCGATCCAAGGCGGGGTGAGCGCCCAGTCCTATTGGATGGCACGAGGACTGGCCGAGGCGGGCCACGAGGTCCACGTCGTCACCAACGCGGACGAGGTGGAGCCGGAGCACCGCATCATCTTCGACGAGGATGACCGGGAGTGGCTGGCGCCCGCCTTCGGGCAGGGCCGCGTGCATCTCCACGGCACCGAGCCGCTCTCCCCGACGCTCACGCACATCCCCCAGTCGAATCCCTTCACGGGCAAGCTGGCCGGCAGCGCGGCGGAGGTGGTCCGTCGATATGGCTGCGACCTCATCTACAGCTACTACCTGGAGCCCTACGGCGTGGCGGCGCACCTGGCGGCGTCCTGGACGGGCGTGCCCTATCTGGTGCGCAACGCGGGCAGCGACGTCGGCCGCCTCATGAACCACCTGGGCCTGGCCACCACCTACCGCGAGGTCCTTCGCCGCGCCGACGGCATCTGCTCGGGCAGCCCCTATCCCTATCTGGGCATGGGTGTTCGCCCCGAGGCGCTCTACCGCGGCCCTCCCTCCCATCTGCCACGTTCGTGCTTCAGCCCCCAGGTGGTCCCGCTGGACATCCCCCTGCATGCGGCGCGCATGCAGCGCGAGCATCCGCACCTGGTCTCCAACGCGCGCCCCATCGACCCCGCCGTCCCCATCATCGGCGTGTACGGCAAGCTCGGCATCGCCAAGGGCTCGTATGATCTGCTGCGCGCGCTCGCGCGGCTCAAGGCCGAGGGGCGCCGCTTCCAGCTCGTCGCGCTGGCGCGCAGCCGCAACATGGACACCTACTTCCGGGTGCTCGAGGAGCTGGGGCTGGCCGCCAGCACCTGGGTGCTGCCCTTCGTGCCGCACTGGAAGGTCGGCCGCTTCATCCGCGCCTGCCGCGCGGTCTGCTTCCTGGAGCGCGACTTCCCCATCACCTTCCACGCGCCCACCGTCCCGCGCGAGGTGCTCGCCTCCGGGACCTGCCTCATCCTGTCGGGGGAGATCGCCAGCAAGCAGCGCTTCCGCGAGCGCATCATCGCGGGGGAGAACGCGCTGGTCGTCCCCGACCCCAAGGTGCACGCGGACCTGGCCAATGCCCTGCGCCTGGTCATCGACGACGCGGCGCTGGCGGCAAGCATCGGCCAGAAGGGCGCGGAGCTGCTCGTCGACGGTCGTGAGGAGCAGCCGGCGGGCCGGGGCTACGAGCCCATCTTCCAGGACGTCCTCGAGCGGCGTGGCGGTCGTCCCTCCACCCTGCCCCTCGCGGACCGGGGACTGCCCGAGACACGGGAGGTGGCGCTGCGCACCCTCGTCCCCGCCCTCTTCGAGGCGCTCGGGGAGCGCGCCGGCGCCGCGGTGGAGTCCTTCGTGTCGGCGCACCCGAGTACCGGGGCCGGCTGCTTCGAGGATGCCGCGGCCTTCTGCGAGTGGGTCCTGGACCACCAGACACAAGGGGACGCGCGGCTGCGGGACGTCGCCCGCTACTGCGAGCGCCTCGTCTGGCTGGGGACGACCCGCGCCGAGGAGGAGCGCCTGCCCCTCTACGACCGCGTGGACCGGTGGGGCGCCGACAATCGGAACGCGCCCATCCGGGCGATGCTCCGCCTGGTGCCCACGCGCTCCAACCTGCTGCGCATCGAGCGGTTCGAGGTGCTGCCGCCCGGGCTCCCTCCCGGCAGGGAGGGCTCCGGCCCCGGCGCGTGCATCGTCGTCTTCCACAAGCAGCCCAACATGAACGGCCACCACTTCCGGGTGAACACCTGGACCGCGGGCCTGCTCGAGCGGTGCGACGGGACGAAGACGGCGCAGGCGCTCCTCGACGCGGAAGCCGCGCGGACAGGGCGCCCCGCGGAGGAGCTGGAGCGCCCCCTGCTCGAGGCCTTGCAGCTCTTCCATCAGAAGGGCCTCATCGTCCTCTCGGCGCCGGACAGCTCCATCAACGTGGCGTTCAGTCACGCCTGAGCCCGAGCGACCTGGCATGTGCGGCATCGCGGGGATGTTCGGAGGGGTGGACGAGCGCGTGCTCTCGCGGATGAGGCAACGCCTCGTCCACCGGGGGCCGGATGGCTCGGGCACGGCCGTGCTGGGCCACGCGGGCCTGACCAGCACGCGGCTGAGCCTGCTCGACTTCGAGACGGGCTCCCAGCCCATGCGAGGGCGGACGGGCCAGCCCGTGCTCGTCTACAACGGCGAGCTCTACAACCATCAGGCGCTGCGCTCCCGGCTGGAGGCGCGAGGCGTCCGGTTCGAGGGACGCAGCGACACGGAGGTGGTGCTGCGCGCCTTCGAGCACGAGGGGCTGCGCTGCGTCGAGGAGCTGGAGGGCATGTATGCCTTCGCGGCGACGGATGGCGAGCAGCTCTGGCTGGCCCGGGACGCGTTCGGCATCAAGCCGCTCCTCTACGCCCTGGTGGATGGAGGACGGCGGCTCATCTTCGCGTCGGAGTTGAAGGCCCTGCTGGAGGAGCCCGCGGTGCCTCGCCAGCTGGACCGCGCCTCGCTCTTCGAGTGGTCCACGCTCCACAACGTGCTCGGGGACAAGACCTTCTTCCACGCGGTCCGCGAGCTGCCCGCCGGGGGCACCCTCACGGTGCGCCGCGGTCCGGAGGGGGTGTTGCAGCTCGAGCAGGGCCGGCACGGAGGGACGCGGCCCGTGGAGCTGCCCGCGGAGCCCGAGGCGCTCGTGGAGGCGCTGCTCTCCCGACTGCGTGCCTCCGTGGAGGGGCAGCGGGTCGCGGACCACGCGGTGGGGGTCTTCCTCTCCGGCGGGCTCGACAGCTCCCTGCTCACCGCGCTGCTCACCGCGCAGGGGGCTTCCCCGGTCCACACCTTCACCGCCGCGGAGTCCGTGGACCACCCCGACGTGCGAGCGAGCCGGGAGCTCGCGGCGCTGCTCGGCACCGAGCACCACGAGTACCTCTTCTCTTCCGAGCGGCTGGTGCGGGCGCTGCCCGAGACCATCGTCACCTTGGAGGCGCCCATGGAGGCCTCCCTCGTGGAGAGCGCGGCGCCGCACATCCGAGGCCACGTCAAGACGGTGCTCTGTGGCGACGGCGCGGACGAGCTGTTCGCCGGCTACGCCGTCCATGCCTCCCCCGAGCCGTGGGTCCGCGCCTCGATGGAGAACTACAACCGGCTCATCCGCACCCGCCGGGTGGCGCCGGAGGAGTGCCGCGAGACCAAGGCGGTGCTCTCCACCCTGTCGACGCGGGAGCCGCAGGTGTTGCGCGAGGCCGTCCACCGCTTCTTCCTCGACAGCCCGCTGCGCTACTCCCACCTGCGGGTCTGGGACCACGGCTCCATGGCGCATGGCCTGGAGGTGCGGGTGCCGTTCCTGGACACCCGGGTTCGCGACCTGGCCCTCGCGCTGCCGTGGTCCTGGCGCCTGCGAGGAGAGACCCGGAAGGTGCTGCTGCGCGAGGTCGCCCGACGCGTGCTGCCCGCGTCCATCGCCGAGCACATCATCCAGC
The DNA here is from genome assembly GCF_006518215.1 of Myxococcus sp. AB025B. Lineage (NCBI taxonomy): Bacteria > Pseudomonadati > Myxococcota > Myxococcia > Myxococcales > Myxococcaceae > Myxococcus > Myxococcus sp. AB025B. Next base: position 13,317 of record NZ_SRLW01000212.1, on the reverse strand, counting down.
GTCCGAAGCTCGCGGCGCCCTCCGCGGTGGCGGGTGCCTCCGAGCAGCTCAAGCGGCTCGCGGAGACGCTCGTTCCGGCGGAGCACCACGAGGGACATCCCTTCGGCCATTACTGCGCCCGTCCCATCGACCTGCTGCGGCTCGACCTGTTCATCCTCCTCTTCGTCGGACGAGGAGGCAGGCTGCCCGAGGGCTTCCGCACGGAGGACCTCTATGGCGCGTACCGCGAAGAGCTCCTCGCGGCGCTCGCGCGGGCCGCTGGCTGAAGCGCGCGCGCCTCGCGCGGCACGCTCTCGACAGGGGCCCCCTCCCTCACGCTAGAAGCGCGTGAAGTCAATCTGCAGGACGGGGGTGTCCGCTTCGATGTCGCGCTTGAACCGCCCCCACCGGTCGAGCGTGCTCTCGTCGAGCACGGCCGGGTCGCGATACTGGTGGAACAGCGCGTAGTTCATCGAGCGCTGGAGCGCGAGCAGGTCCGGCACGGCCGCGAGCCACTCGGCGTCCATCCGGCGGTGCTCCCGATACCCTTCGAGGAAAGGCCCCAGGAACGCGGTGACCGCCGCGTCGCGCGCATCCCGCTCCTCGCCTCGCGCGATGTAGAAGAGCAGGACCGCGATGTCCTTGACGAACCACGCGTACTCGCAGTTGTCGAAGTCGAACGCGGTGATCTTCCCTTCGGCGAAGCAGAAGTTGTGCATGTGGAGATCGGCGTGGATCAGCCCATAGCTCTCCGGTGTTCGCGGCAGCTGGTTCAGTCGCGCGATGATCGCCGCGGTGCGCTCGCGGACGAGCTTCTCCTCGGGGGGCGCGAACCGGTCGATGTCGACCACGTCGTACTCATGCCACTCCTGGCGCTTGAGCCGGGGGTTCGAGGGCGCGTAGGTCTGGGCGCGGTTGTGGAGCCGCGCGAACAGCCGGCCCAGGTCGCGGAACAGGGGGGGCTTCCAGTAGCGCTCCTTGAGCGGAGGCGCGTCGTCGAAGACGATGCCCGGCGCGCGCTCGAACGCGGTGGCGACGAAGTAGCTGCCGGGCTCGCGGTCCTCGATGCGCTCCACGAACTGCCCCGACTCGGAGAGGACCGGCGAGGCGATGGGGATGCGCGCGGCGGCCAGGTAGCGAACGAACTCGACCTCCCCCAGCGTGTAGTCGAGGGTTCGCCGCGTGCTGTGCGAGATGCGCAGGATCAAGCCCTCGCCGTCTTCGTTCTCCGCCTCGTAGACGAAGTTCTCGAAGGCCGTGAGCTCGGTGAGCTGCTCGGGCGACAGGCCGTACCGGCGCGCGGCCTCATCGCGAATCGGTTCATGGAAGCGGCGGACGAGCTCTGGATGCATCGAACCCTCTACTCCTTCAACGTGAGGCTGCTCTCACCGTGACTCAGCACGGTCGAGGCAGCGTGGCTGGTGACCGAGATGCCCAGGCCGCGCGCGAGGGTCTCCGCCAACGGGGGGCCATTGCGCGGCCGCGTGAACGCGGCCAGGTCCGCGCCGGTCAGCGGGTGGTCCGAGCGCCGGAGCCGCTGGTTCAGCATCCCCTGCTCGCGCTCGACGACGCCCAGGCACCGACGCTCCAGGGCGAACGCGCTGGCGACGACTCCCGCGAGCTCACCGCGGAGCGGCTCCGCCACGACCTTGTCCGCCGGCAGCCCATGCGCGAAGAACTCGGCCAGTCGCCGCTGGCTCGTGGCCTGCTCGGCGGGGTCCAGCTTCGCCAGCGCGTCCAGCGAGGCACCCTGGGGCGTGCCCGGCAGGGCCTCGCCGATGCGCGCGAACAACCAGCGGCTGAGATTGAGCTCTCGCTGGTAGGTCTCGGCGAGCGGGAAATCGTCCCGGAGCAGCGGGTAGCGCGCGACGTCGATGGGCGCCTCCACGAACTCCTGCAGCGCGGTGCGCGGGAGGTGCCCCGCGAACGCCGCCCGGAGCCGCTCGTGGAGCAGCCCCTGGCTCGCCCCGAGGAAGCGGACCACCGCCTCGACGCGCTGCCCGAGCAGACCGTAATCGAGCGCGGCGTCGAGATCGCCCAGGCGCGCCGCGATGTCGGGCTGGACATCGATGGGCGCCGGGGCCAGGCCGGTCAACACCTGCATGTACTCGTTGATCAGCGCCGGCGGTCCGGCGCACACGCCGTGCGGACCATGGAAGACCGCGTGACGCTCGGCGTAGTCCACGATGGTCTGCGCGGTGACGGGCTGCTCGGGGGCGTCGCGCACCAGATCATTGGTGACCAGGCGGACGCCGTCGATCAACCGGAACATGGCCGCCAGTCCGCTGTCGAGCTCGCCGTTCCGCGCCGGATCGACGCCCCGCACCATCACGTACCCCACCGACGCGAGCGTGCAGACGACCTGCATGTGGAGCTCGCCCGCGGTGAGCACGCCTGGGGTCCGAGGCGGCATGCGCGCGAGGAAGGCCCGGCGGAACTGCTCGGTCAGCGAGAGCAGCTCCGGCCACTGACGCGCCATGGCCTTCATCGCCGTCACGTTCATCGGGAGCTCGCTCTGATAGCGGCTCCCCGCGTAGTGGCACTGCTTGCGCACGGTCGGGAGATCGAGGAACAACGTGCGCGGTGTGACGTTGTTCTCGCCCACCTGCCGGCCATCACCGTCGACCGCCGGATGCGCCACGCGGTAGACCGGCACGACGACCTCGAGGTTCGACAGCTCGAAGGCCCGTCCGAACGCCTGTTCCGTCAGCACGGGGCAACGATTGTCGTGGGCGCTGAACGTGAGCGGCTCACGCCCGGCGGGCACCTCCCCCAACCGCTCGGGATAGGACACCGCGGCGCGGCTCGCGGGCCCATCCGAGACCCGCCGCAACACCCGCTGCTCCATCAACATCTCGAGCAGGTCCCGGATCTTCTCCCAGGAATGGGGCGCGCCGTCCGACCACGCCATGGCGTCGGAGGCCTGGAACTGCTCGACCTGGAGCAGCTTCTCGCCCAAAGGCGCGATGTCCGGCTCGTCGAAGATGAGCTCCACCTCGCCATAGAAGAGGTGCAGGACCTTCTGGCCATCACCTGCGTCGAGCCGGTCGTGCGTGAGCCGCCTTCGATTGGGAATGTAGAGCATCTCATCCGCTTGCAGCTGTGCCATGGCTTCTCACTCCCGCTTCAGTGTGACGTCGCGCGACCAGGTGCCGCCGAGCGAACGATAGACCGCGACGCGATGGTTGAGCAGCAGCCGTTGTGCTTGCAGGCTCGCGCGCTCGAGCCCGACCAGGTTCGTCAGAGCGGAGAGCACCGTCAGGTAGTCCGAGCGCCCCTGCTCGAAGAGCCGCCTCGCCTCGTCCAGGAGCTGCCGCCCCAGCAGGACCTGCGCACGCAGGGCGCGCAGGCTCGTCGCCCCGGTCTCCTCCTGGACCACGGCATCCTGCACCCGGCCGATCGCCGTGTTCAGCGCGAGCTCGTATTGGACATGGCGACGGTGGAGCTGGATGGGCAGTCGCTTGTGCTCGGTGAAGCGCCTGCCATCAAACATCGCCCAGGTCAGGTTCACGCCGACGACGGACTGGTGGAGGACCGGCTCCGAGAGGCCAACCTTCGCGGCGCCCACGCTGCCCACCAGCTGGATCACCGGAAGCCAGCTCGCCCGGTTCGCGTTGATGCGGTGCTCGACCTCGGCGACGCGCAGCTCCTGGAGCCGCATCTCCGGTGTGTTCGCGTTCAGGTCTCCTGGCGTTCCAAGGTTGGGCGAAGGCGGGAGATCTGGAAGCTGTCGCTCGAGGGGAACGATGTCGTCCGCGGGACTGGGGACCCGGCCCAGCAGCGCCTTCAGCTCCGAGTTCAGAAGCGCGTTCCGGGCGGAGATGAGCGGCACCTGCGCCTCGAGGTTCAAGAGCAGCTGCTCCTGCTGCAGCACCGCGAGCCGGGGCGTGAGGTGCTGCTCGAACCGCGCTTGAATCAGGCGGAGCAGCTCTTTGTTGTAGTCGATCTGCCGCTGAGTGAGGTCCTTGAGCGCGCGGGCCTCGAGGATGTCGAACCAGACCTGGGCGATGCGCTGCGCGAGGTCCTGGACGCGGGCCTCGGTGAGCTGCCGCTGCTGCTCGGCGAAGTTCAAGCCCGCGCTCCGCTGCGCGGCGAGGTTGCCGAACAGGTCGATCTGGTAGGTCAGACCGACATCCGCGGTGGCGATGCTGTACCGGGCCTGGGTCGCCGGCGCGGGCGGGACGATGGCGACGACCTGACTCAGCCCCGCCGGGTTGAGGATGCCGACCTGGAGCGGGTACCACCAACCTTGCGGCACGTTGGGGTCGAGCTGGTTCTCGTAGATGAGATCCCGCACGTCGTGCAGGACCAGGCTGTTGCCGAAGCACTCCTGGATGGCCGCGTCGAGCGCCGGGTCGGCGAACGCCGACCACCAGACCTCGTCCTGGGTGACGTGCTCGGCGGGCCGCGCGGGCCCACCCTCCTTCGACGGCCGCGGGTCTGGAGCCCCGCCCTCGGGTGCGGTGGATGGTGCGGGCGGCTCGGCGCGCGGCTCGATGGCGGTCGAGTAGCTGCTCGGCGCCGGTGGCGGAGTGACGACGACGGGACGGACCAGCCCACAACCGGAGAAGGTCGTCGCGAGGAGGGCGAGCGGGAGTCGAAGTCTCATGGGTGGCTGACGACCACGAGGGCTTTCGCGTGGTTGAGGACGCAGCGCTGCGCGACCCTCATGGTCTCCGGATCAAGTGAGGCGAAGCTCTCGTCGAGGATGACCAGCTCGACCCCCTGCAAGAGCGTGCGCGCGATGTAGAGCCGGCTCTTCTCGCCATGCGAGAGCTGCCAGCCGGTCTCGCCGATCATCTCCTCCAGGCCGGCGGGCATCTTGGCGATCAGCTCGTCCAGCCCGAGCTCCTTGCACAGCGCGGCGGCCTTGGCCCGCAGCTCGGGCGACGTCGGCCACTCGCGCCCGAGCAGGAGGTTGTACGCGAAGCTGCCGGACAGGACGTGGTTCTCGTGGAACTGCGGCGCGGCGGTGACACGCTTGCGCCAGCCCGAGGCGCCGAACGTCGCGCGGTCCAGCGCGTGCAGCAGCATCACACCGCCCTGCGGCGAGCGCAGGCCCGTGAGCAGCGACACCAGCGTCGACTTGCCACCGCCAGATGGGCCCTCCAGCAGGATGCGGTCGTCCTTCGCGATCTGGAACGAGCAGTTCTCGATGACCGGCCGGGTGCGCGCGTCGTGCCGGAAGGTCAGGCCCCGCGCCTCGATGAGCGTCCCACTGTCGGCGTCCGTGGGCTTGCCTCCCTCCATCTCGAGGGGGACCTTCGATTCGAGCTCGGGGCGGCCCACCGCGGCCAGCAGGTCGCGGATCTGCTCGAACGACACCGCCGCCTGGGAGACCTGCTGGAAGTAGACGGCGACCTCGTCGAAGGCCCGCAGCGCGAGCAGGATGCCGCCCACGGACACCGCCAGCGCGCTGGCATTGGCCGTCCCGGTGCTGAACGCCGGCAGCAAGGTCAGCAGGGCGAGCACCAACCAGCCGTCGCGCAGCAGCGCGGTCAGCTGCATGGTCCGGCGGTCCATGACCTTCGAGACCTCGGAGTAGGCGCTCAAGCGGATGTCTTCGCCATCGTGCCAGCGCTCGAGGGGGAGCTGCGCCAGCCGCGTGCGATGGCCGAGCATGCGCTCGAGCAGGTCGTGGGTGATCTCGACGCGCGCGCTCGACCACGCCCGCTGGACGCCGTAGTGACGGCGCGCGAGGACGAACGCGACCACGACCCACAGGACGAGCACCAGCGCCTGGGGCCACCCTCCCGCCCCGAGCACGAGGATGCCCCCCGCCAGGACCAGGTCGACGAGCGACAACACCGCGAGCAGGGCGCCGCCGACCGCGAGCTGCTCGACGACCTCGGACTCGGCGACGCGGCCGAAATGACGGCCGATGCCGTCCAGCCGCACCTCGTCGGGGGTCAGCTTGAGGGTTCCCGTGAGGAGCTGCTGCTTGAGCAGCGTCCCGAGCCGGATGGAGAACACGCCCTGCCACCACACCTCGAGCATGCGCAGCGGAATCGCGCACGCGATGACGGCGATCCACCCCAGGAACCAGCCGGTCTCCAGGTGGGCCTGGAGCGCGGCCCGGCCGAGCAGCCAGAACGAGAAGGCCAGCACCAGCGAGAGCAGCGTGTGGCTCACGAGGATGCCGGCGATGAGCGACGGGATGTCGCCGAGCAGCGTCCGCCGGCTCGCGGTGCGCCGGGGGCGCATGATCCAGCCGGTGCGCAGCTGCGCCTGGCCGAGCCGCTGCAGCAGCATCTGTGAGCGGGCGTGCTCGCGCGCGCGGGGCGACATCTCCACGCCGCCGAGCAGCTGGTCGACCTCCGCGGCGGTGGCCTCCTGCTCCTCGCGCAGGAGCGCGAGCGCGCTCTTCTTCGGGACCAGGACGGCGGTGCCGTCGCACGCGAGCAGGCGCAGCTTCCCGCGCCGTGTCCCCAGCAGCACCAGATAGGACGGGACGCCGTCTCGCCGGACCTGGAGGATGCAGGGCGCGGCGCGCGCGAGGACGTCGGGCAGCTCATGGTAGAGCGGCGTGATCGGCTCGAGCTCCACGCCGAGCCGGTCTCCGAGCGCGAACATCCAGACCCGGCTCGGCTCGACGGCCGCCGCGGGCGGCGATATCTCGCCCCCGGCCCTGCCATAGCCTTGCCGCTGCGCCAGCTGCTCCAGCGCGTCCGGCAGTCGCTCGACCGGCCACAACAGGTCGGAGTTCGCGCGCGTCATCCCACCAGCTCCAACCCGCCCGAGCCAGGCTTCGCGGCAGGCGTCTCCACCGGCTTTGGCGTTGGCGTCTCCGCCGGGTTCGGCGCCGGCCTCTCCACCAGTTGGCCGCCCGACAGCCACCAATGGCGCCAGCGCCCGCCGCCCCACAGCAGGGTGCGATTCTCCTGGTCGGCGCGAAGGAGCACCGCGTACCGCGACTCCTGGTTCGCGAGCAGCTCCTTCGGCGACCCGTTCTCGAGGATCCGGCCGTTCTCGACCACGAGCACGCGATCGAACTCCTGGGTGTGCTCGACGTCGTGGGTGACACAGAGCAGCGTGATGTCCTTCCAGAGCCGCCGGGACTCGGCGAGCAGCCGCGCGCGCCGGTCGCGATCGAGACCACGAAAGGGCTCGTCGAGGATGGCCAGACGCACGCCGGAGCGAAGCATCGCGCGCGCCAGGCGCACGCGCTGACCCTGGCCACCGGAGACCAGCCCTCCGCCCTCGCCCAACGACGTCTGCAGCCCGTCTGGAAGCGCCTCGAGGATGTCGAGCATCTCCGCGCCCTTGAGCGCCCCCGACAGGGCCCAGCCGTGCGCGCCGTCGTTGCCGTACCGGAGGTTGTCGAGGAGGCTCTGGTTCCAGAGACTGATCGCCGGGTCCACCCAGGCCGTGGTGCGCCGCAGCCGCTCGATGGCGGCCTGGTCGAGCACCTGCCCGTCGACCCGGATCTCACCACGCGCCGGCCGGAGCCAGCCGAGCAGGAGGCCGACCAGCGTCGACTTGCCCGCTCCGGAGACCCCCACCACGGCCACGTGCTCGCCGGGGGCGATGTTCAAGGAGACCTTGTCGAGGATGGTGTGACCGCCGCCCTTCACGCGGACCTTCTCCATCACGATGGAAACGCCGCTCGCGTCGGCCGAGGCCGCGGGCGCGACGGGCGCCTGCACTGGCGCCTCGGGCCGGGCCTGCGGCTCCTTGATGTCGCCGATGACGTCGAGGAGCCGGCGGACCCGGTTCATCGCGTTCGGGAACGCGCGGCTCAGCACCATCAGCCGCTGGCCGAGGATGGGGAAGCGCAGCGCCCAGTAGACGACCAGCAACACCAGCGAAGCCCGGCTCGTGCCCGCGAGGTACGAATAGACGAGCAGCATGACCAGGCCGTAGCTCACCAGCATCAGCACGCCCTCGAACCCGACCGACAGCGTCTGGAGCCAGTAGCGCGCCTTGGTCCAGCTGACGAGCAAGGTCTCCTGCGCGCGGCGCAGCGACCGCTCGGCGCCGTGGATGCGGATCGGCGTGAGCCCGACGAGCGCGTTCAGGGTGAAGCCGCTGAGCGCGCCCGAGTGCATCTGCACGCGCAGGTCGGGCTCGAAGAGCAGCTTCTGGGCAATCAGGGGCACCAGCAGCGTGACCGCCGCGAGCGCGAGCACGATGTGCCATGCGTACGGCGCGGCCCAGATGAGCGCGACGGTGATGCTCACGACCTCGAGCGACAGGATCAAGGCCTGCGAGAGCAGGAGCGGCAGCGAGCGCATCGCCTGGATGTTGTGCGTTCGCGACGCCATGTCGGAGGCGAGCCGGCTCTGGAAATAGCGGTCCTCCATCTCCGGGAGCTTCTCGAAGTACGCCTTGCGCAGCCGCACCTCCAGCCGGCGGCCGATGCCGAGCAGCCCCAAGGAGATGGGGATCTGGATGAGCATGAAGCAGAGCGCGACGCCCGCGAGCACGGCCATGCCCGTCGCCCGCTGCGCGAACGTGCCCAGGTCGCGCCCCAGGTCGAGCACGCCACGCAGCATCAGCGCTTGTAGGAGCCGCCCGAAGGTGGCGAACACCAGCCCCATCACAATCAGGCCCGGAACGAGCCACGAATCCTGGCCTCGAAGGCGCAGCAGCGTCCGCGCGGGGCTCACCTGCTTGGCGACGAGCTCCGTCGCCAGGTCGCTCGCGAGCACCGCCCTGGGCGCGTCCTCGCCCTCGCGCGGAGCCTCGCGCCAGCCGCGAATGCGCATCAGCACCGCGCCGGTCATCGACAGCTCGCCGTCCACCTCGGGGTTGGGGCGAACGGACCAATAGGTCGCGGGAATGGGCACCTCGCCGGAGGCGTCCTTCGCGACCATGGATTGCAGCAGACTGGCCGCCGTCCGGCCTCTCCGGACGGCGCCCGCGCGAATCATCGCCTCGGACGCCCGGCACGCGGCGTCGAGCCTGGCGATCGACAGGTACCCGGGGTCCTCGAGCGCCTGGGCCACCAGCGCCCGCGCCTGCGTCGCCCCCAGGTCCAGCAGGCGGCGCTCGAACGTGGCGACCGCCTCCTCGGACCCGGCCCACTCGCGCCAGCCGTCCGCCGGGACGGAGGTGGTGTGCTGGTACAGGTGGCTCAGCAGCGTCGAGATCCGGGTCCAGTGGCGGCCCGCCGCCGGGTCCATGACCTGGATGAACGGGCCGATGCGATTCCACAGCACCACGAAGTGCGGCCGCCCTCCCGCGCTGAGCGTGACGATGATGGCGGGAAGCGCCTTGGCTTCGGGGACCACCACGTGGTCCAGCGGGAGCATCACCTGCTCGGAGTCGAGCCCGAGCTGGTTGGCGACCTCATCCAAGGTGACGATCGAGGTGCCGTCGACGTCCGTCTGACACACCTCGCGGAGGACGCGATAGTTGAGCTCGGCGCCCATCCCCGCGAACAGGCTCTTGAGTGAAGCAGGGCCGCAATCCGTCGCCGAGATCTGGATCACCTCGGGAATGATTGAGGACCGACGCCTGGGAGGAGTCATGGTCAGCGGGCCTCGGCTTCGGGCCGAAACACGGTCACGGGCGGCTCATCGGGCTGCGGATTCCATTCGCCGACCGCCCGCATCAGCAGCGCGACGGGCGACGCCCGCGCGACCTCGACCTCCACCGACAGGGTCATGCCGTGGCGAAGCTGGATGCGGGGGTCCTCCGGCGGCGCGAACTTGAGCTCGACGCGCACCGTGCCCGGGATGGCCTCGGGCGTGGCGGTCTGGCCGGGCTCGGTCCCGACGGCCGTCACCCTGGCGGGGACCGTCCCGTAGATGGTCATCGGGTAGCCGTCGAGCTTGAGTCGCGCGGCCTGACCGGGCTCGATCAACCCGACGACCTCCTTCGGGAAGCGGGCGCGCACGCGCACCTCGGCGTCGCTCGCGACGATGGTGCCGACCCGCTGCCCGTCGGCGATGAATGCTCCCGAGCCGAGCTCCGCCACGTCGACCAGGTGGCCCGTGGCCGGCGCCCGGTACAGCTTCCGGTCAATCTGGTACTCGAGGCGGTCGATGGCGCCCTGAAGCTCCCGGATGCGCCCCTCGGCGCCCAGCGCCTCCCGCTCGAGTTCCAGCAGCTGCGCGGCGAGGGCTTGACGGCGCACGTTCTGCTCGCGTCGCAGTCGGGTGAGCGCCAGGCTCTGCGCCGCCTTCGCGGAGCGGAGCGCGTCGACATCGGTCGTGCGCTCGAGCTTCTCCATCTCGGAGACCGCGCCCGTCGGGCTCTTGAGGGCCAGCTCCGCGCGCTCCACCGCGAGCCGGTGCCTGGGCGCGAGCTCCTGCTCCCGCTCCAGCGCCTCCTTGATGGCCACCTCGTCCACCGCCGCCGTCAGGGCCGCCTCGTCGCGCTTGTTGGTGATCTGCTGGCGGATGATGGCGAGTTCCTTCTCGGTCGCGGCGAGCGTCGCCTGGCTCCGCTCGAGCTCGAGGCGTTCGGCCCGTGCGTCGAACTCGATGAGCAGGTCGCCTTCCTTGACCGTCTGGTCGAGCTTGAGCAACGAGCGCACGACCCTGCCCGCACTGGGCGGCTCGATGCGATGGACGGCGTTATGGGGCTCGATCCGCGCCTGTGAGCTGGCCTTGACGAGCGGGACCTTGGCGAACAACGACCAGGCGACGAGCCCGCCAGCACACAAGACCATCAGAGCGACGAACACGAGGCGCGTGTCCGACTCGTAGTTCAGGGAACGAAGGGTCCGCTCGAAGGGATATGCCATGGTCCGTGAACGAAAGTCGCCTTAATGGTCGCACCGTGTCAACACCTCGGCCGCCGCAGGATGATGCACTCTCCCTCTGACTCAATACAGGCACCTCGCTGCGACACGGACGCTCGTTCACATCGCCGCAATGCGTCGCACATTGATCGCTTGTTCGATTTGACATCCAGACTCGATTACACTTAGCGTTCGTCTTGAAAGGAGGCACACATGAAGATCAAGATCCACGTCCGCGGCGGCCCCAAGGCTCGCTAAGTAGTGAGTTGTCTTGACGCCGGATGTCTCGGCGGGTCGTACCTCATTTCAAGATCGTCCGAGAGGAGTTGATGGGGATTATTCCATCAGCTCCTCTTTTTTTATTTCTGGCGACGTCTTCAAGTCGGGCGCCACCTCAATCCCAACCTTGCAAGTCGGACAGGCTCGCCCGTCATGTATCTCTGCTTCACCGTGTGTCGCACCAGCATTGATGAGCAAATCGGCCTGATTGAGCTGGTTTCGCGCCCAGTTCTGGCGTGTGAAGGCGGGCGCGGGTGCAGAGGCCTACCCGAGAAGTACGGCCAACCCTCTCAAGCAATGCTGCGGGGCGTTCTCGGGGCACCTTGACGCCCTCGTGGAACTTCTTCGCCGTCACCGGATCCACGCGGCCGTCGGAGCCGTCGCCCCGAGCCTGGAGTCGCTGGGTCGCGCCCAGGTGCGTGCCCGTCGGCGATGACGAGCCTCATGCCCGTCAGCCCCCGCTCCAGCAGTTGGCGCAGTAGTTCCAGCCACGAGTCCTGCGACTCGCTGCCGCCCAGAGTCACGGACAACAGGTGCCGGTGCCCACATCCTCTCCCACGCCGTAGGCCACCAGGGCGGAGACGTTCTGCCCAATCCCGCAGTAACCGAGTCAGCAGGTGGAGAGGCTGCGCATGTTCCTCCCGCTCCAACTTCTCCGTAATGACACTGGCCAGCTCCCGAACATTGGCGCTGGCCGGTGTTGAACTCCATGACGCACCTTATCCCTCCATGTGGCAGTCACACCACGGGCTGGCGCCAGGTGCGAGACAGATGCTCCTGCCCTTCTTGAGCGAAGCGCTGCATCAGCTCGTCCCGGCCGCGATTCCCGTGCTCCAGCAGGTACGCCAGTTCCACGGGCATCAGCACCTTGACGGTGACCAGCCGCACCTCTCCGGCCGGCATGGTGAAGCGGGCTGGAAGCGTGCTCGGCGCCATGCCCAGCAGCACCCCCACCCTGCCCTCCTTCGTCAGCAGCGGCTCGGGTACGCCCTGGCCAGCGACCTCCATGGAAAGGAAGCCCGCCTTCACCTTCTCGCGCACGCTCTCGTGTCCCGCGAGTTCGTTCCCCACCCGCTCCAGGAGCAGCACGGGCCAGCTCTTCTCGACGTCTCCGAGGGGCTCGTCCGTCTCCAGGGCAAGCTCCAGGCCGAAGCCCACAGACGGCTCCGCTCGGTCCACAAAGAAGTCTGACAGCCCGTCCGTCACCAGCAGAGTCCGCCCCTCGGGGCGGTGGATGACACGCCAGACCTGGCGCCGGGCGGGCCAGTTGCCACCAACGACGATGGGGATGATGACCTCGTCGTCCAGCTTTCCCAGGGTGCGCCAGAAGGCTTCGCGGGCCACGTCCGTCTCATCCCGAAGCGCCAGGAGCTTCCGGTTGAGGTCGCGCGCCTCCGGACTGATGGCGCTCGGGCCTGTGACCTCCTCGAACTTCGCCCCAATGACGCGCGCGCGTTCCAGCGCATCCTTGACATCCTCAGACACGATGAGCGCGATGGTCCATCCCCAGGTCCGGAACACCTTGGTGCCGCCTACCTTCGTCGGGTCGATTCGCATGCCCGACACACCGCGGTATTTCCCGACCTTCTCCGGGCGTCCATCCTCCGGCTTCCAGTACCGCACCTCCTCCGAAGCGTTGTCGTCGATGCACCGGATGAGCCGAGTAGCAACGAGAATGCAGTACGGCTCGGACTGTCCGTCGACGTCAACCGGAAGGAGCTGCACGTCGTCAGGCGCCAGCTCCGCGAAGATGTTCGCAACCCACTTGTGAACGATAGGAGTGTTACCAACACCCGCCAGGGAATAATCGAGAGGGCTCCCGGGATGGTCGATGGGGATCTTGAGTCGCGTTTCAATCTGGACGGGGCAGCCAGCCTTGAACTGCCAGGGGTCATCAACTTCCTGGCCCTGCGAATCTGTGGGGTCTCCCAGCAACCAGCGCCCTTGGAGGCTCATGTCATCGGAGAGTTTGAAGTATCTCATCGTCATGACTCCTCCTTTGCGTCAGTTTCGAGTGACCAGAGCATTGAGCCGGGAGCCAGATTTGGTGATCTCCTTGGCCAGAACCCGAAGTTCTCCAACGAGCGCCTCTCTGCATTGCTGGATGCTGCGACAGCCCTCCATTGCATCCTCCAGCCGCTCGTATATCTCTTCATGATACTTCTGCGGGTGAGGCCCTTTGTGGCCCGGCACGCGAACCTTGTTGGCCGCGTCATCGAGTGACATGCCCGCTCGATTGAAGGTAACTCCTCGCCGGGCCCCGTCTGGCGCGTCGAGGAGAATCGTGAAAGGGGCGGCGCGGGACTCAGCGGCGAGGGGCGCGAGCTTCCGCCCAGAGGGAGACGTCACCGTTCGCCGTCTGGCGGAGT
>NZ_SRLW01000211.1:0-17766 GCF_006518215.1 Myxococcus sp. AB025B | reverse complement strand
CCGAAGGCCCGTTATCGAGGCACGCGCCGCAACCTCTTTGACCTCAGGCGACTCGCGGCCGTCCAAAACCTTGAGGTCGCCGCTCGCTACCAGCGCGCGGCGTGACCTAACCTGTTCGGCGCTCTAGAAGAACACGTGCGTGAACCGGGCGCCGATGAACTGGCTCTTCGTCACGCCCTCGGACGCGGCGACGTCCGGCTGGAACTGGAGCATCAGCGTGGAGGCCTTCTCCAGCCGGATGCCCATCGTCAGCCGCAGCGACTGCACCGTGGTGCTCTTGGCGATCTCCAGCTCACCCGCCGGCGTGTCGATGGTGCGCTTGCCCGACGCCTCGACGATGTAGCCCGCACCCGTGAAGAACGTGGACGACAGGTCCATGCCCAGGTGGAGGATGCCGCCGAATGACGGCGCCTGGCTCATCACCACCTTCGAGCCACCCTCCGCGCTCGGAATCAGGAACTCGTCGTTGTCCCCCTGGAACGCCACGCTGCCCATCAGCTCCGCCGTGAAGATCTTCTTGAAGCGCTGACCCGCGACCAGCTGCGGACGTACCACCCACCGGTTCGCCCCGATGTTCACCAGCCGGTTGCTGTCATAGCTGCCCACCGGCACCGTGACGTACGGCGTGAGCGCGAACCACGTGTGCGTGTTGTCCTCCGCGTTCTGTACCAGCCCATATCCAATCGTCGGGATGTACGTTACATCCCCCACGCCCGAGGCGCGCAGCGCCGTCTTCGGACCCGCGGGCGACGCCGGGTTCGCCTGGAACACCGTCACGTCCACCACCGGCAGGCTCAAGTCCAGCGGCACCACCACCAGGTCGCCGAACTTCAGCACGTACGTGGCGCGGAAGGCCGCTTGGAGTTGTGAGAAGTCACGCTCACCGGACGCGGAGACGTGACGCAGGTACATGTTGGTGATGATGCCCCGGTGCGGAACGAAAAATCCCGCCTCGTAGTCTCGCAGGTCCGCCTGCTGGGCCTGAGCCCCGGTGGCCGAGAACAGCACTGCGAACAGGACACTGAGCAGCATGCGCTTCATGGTGATTCCCTCCCTCGAGGAACGTCGTCGATACGGTTTGCGTCAGTAACGGAACGGCCACGCCTGGAAGTACCGGCGGACCCGCAGCCACACGCCGAAGAGCCCCAGGGGCTCGAGCACCAACACCAGCACCACCACCAGCGACAGCAGCACCGTCGACTGCTGCGCGGACGTGAGCTGATTCACGAAGGGAATCGCGCCGCCCACCGTCTCCGCCAACGGGCTCAGGAACGTGAACGCGAGCGCGCCGCTGACGGCGCCGAACACCGTGCCCACCCCGCCCAGCACAATCATCGCGATGTACTGGATGGAGAGGTTCAAATCGAACGGCGGCTCCACCGTGATGTATTGCTGCTGGAACGCGAACATCGCCCCCGCGACGCCCGCCAGGAATGACGACACGCCGAACGCCTGCAGCTTCGCCTGCGTCGTCCCCACCCCCAGCACCTCCGCCGCCAGGTCCTGGTCCCGCACCGCCATCATCGCCCTGCCACTGTCCGAGCGCTGGAGGTTCTTCGTCAGCCACACCGTGAACGCCGCGAGCCCCGCGAAGAGGAAGTACAGCTTCCGCTCGAAGCCGAAGCGCACGCCCCCCACGCTCCACGCGGTGCTCATCGACGCCGCCGCGCCCGTCTCGTCGCGGAACCACCAGTACATCGGCACCGCCGTCCCGCTCAGCCCGCTCGTCACCTCCGGATACGCGAGCAACACGTGCTGCGTCAGGAACACCAGGCCCAGCGTGACGATGGCCAGGTACAGCCCCTTGAGCCGCAGCGCGAACGCGCCAATCACCACGCCCACCAGCGCGGACACACCGCCCGCCAGTGGCAACGCCAACCAGAACGGCCAGCCCAGCTTCGTGCCGAGCACCGCCGCCGTGTACGCGCCCAGCGCCAGGAACGCCGCGTGCCCCAGGCTCACCTGTCCCGCGAAGCCCGTGAGCACCATCAGCGACGCGGCGCCCACGATGGCCACCAGCCCCAGGTTGCCCACGGTGAGCCACCGCGTGCTCACCAGCCACGGGTAGCTCAACCCCACGGCCAGCGTCAGCAGCAGCCCGGCCCGCTGCCACAGGCCGGGAAAGAGCTTCAGGTCGTCCTCGTACCGAATCACCAGGGGGCGCGTTGGCATGATGTCGTCTCGCGCGCGTCGTCAGACGCGGCGCACCTCGTGCTCGCCCCACAGCCCGCGCGGACGCAGGACCAGGAACAGAATCATCGCGGCGTAGGGGAAGACGGCGTGGAAGTTGTGCCCGAAGGCGCCCAGGTGCGGATTCACATATGCCTGGGACAGCACCTCCAAGAGCCCCAGCATGAACGCGGCCACCACCGCGCCCACCACCGACTCCAGTCCTCCGACGATGATGGCGGGGAACGCCCTCAACGCCACGTAGCCCAGGTTCGAGTCCACCGAGCGCGGGAACATCCCCAGGAACACGCCGGCCACCGCCGCCGTCGCTCCCGCCAGGAACCACGTGAAGCCGAGCACCCGGCCCACCGGAATCCCCAGCACCAGCGCCACCTCCTGGTTCTCGCTCGCCGCGCGCATCGCCACGCCCAGCGGCGTGCGCTGCACCAGCGCGTGCATCCCCACCAGCACCACCGTCGTCGCGCCCAGCGACACCAGCGAGGACAGCAGCACGGTGGCGTTGCCCACCTGCACCTCCGCCATTGCATCCCACGGCGTGGGCATGCCACGCGTGTCCGTGCCGAACGCGATGACGATGCCCGCGCGCAGCAGCAGGCCCAGGAACAACGTCAGGATGATGGTGGTGAAGACAGGGCGCCCCACCATGCGGCGCAGCACCGTGCGCTCCAGGAGCGCGGCCAGGCCGCCGGTGAGACACGCGGACGCGGCGAGCGCCAGCCACCAGGGCAGCACCTCCACCAGCGCCGTCATCAGGAACGCACCCAGCGCGAGCAGCTCGCCGTGCGCGAAGTTGAAGAGCCGGGAGGCCCGATACACCACGGAGAAGCCCAGGGCGATGAGCGCGTAGCTCGCCCCGAGCGCCAGTCCGGAGATGCCGAGCTGGAGAAGCTGCGTCATTCGCGTGTCCTCGCGTACATCTCTTCCACCAGCTTGGAGTGCAGCTCGAGCACCGCCTTGCGGCGCACCTTGAGGGACGCGGTCACCTCGCCCGCGTCCTGCGTCATCTCGCGCTCGAGCAGTCGGAACGTCCGCACCTGCTCCACGCGGGCCAGCGTCTCGTTCGCGCGCGTTACTTCCTCCTCGATGAGCTTGCGCACCTCGGGCCGCTGCGTGAGGTCCGTGTACGAGGTGAAGGCCAGCTTGCGGCGCAGCGCCCAGTCCGCCACCGTCTCCGGGTCCACCTGCACCAGCGCGGTGACGAAGGGCCGCCGGTCGCCGATGGCCACCGCCTCCTTGATGTACGGACTGCTCTTCAGCGCGTTCTGGATGCGCTCGGGCGAGAGGTTCTTCCCGCCGGAGGTGATGAGGATTTCGCGCTTGCGGCCGGTGATGCGCAGATATCCGTCCGCGTCGATTTCGCCCAGGTCCCCCGTGCGCAGCCAGCCCTGCGCGTCACGCACCTCGGCGGTGGCCTCCGGCTTGTTGAGGTAGCCGAGGAACACGTTGCTGCCGCGCACCAGCACCTCGCCGTCCTCGTCCAGCCGGCACTCCACGCCCGGCACCGGACGTCCCACGGTGCCCAGCCGCGTCGCGCCCGGGATGTTGAGGTGGCTGGTGCCCGCGCTCTCCGTCTGCCCGTAGCCCTCGTAGATGCGGACCCCCACGCTGTCGTACCAGGCGAGCAGCTCCGGAGAGATGGGCGCCGCGCCGGAGATGGGGAAGCGGCAGCGCCTCAACCCCAGTCGTTCCTGGAGCGGGCGGTAGACGAGCAAATCTCCCACGCGCCACGCGAGCACGTCCCACCAGCGCCGCTGTCCTGTCCGCTCGCGCTCGCGAATCCCGGCGCCCAGGCGGGTGAAGGTCTCGAACAAGGTGCGCTTGAGCCACGAGGCGTCGCGCATCTTCACCATCACCACCGCGTGCATCTTCTCCCAGATGCGCGGCACTCCCAGGAACACCGTGGGAGACACCTCGGCCACGTCCTGCTGCACCGTCTCCAGCGCCTCGCCGAAGTGGACCTTGCCGCCGACGGTCAAGGGCAACAGCAGGCTGAACAGCTTCTCCGCGACGTGACACAGCGGCAGGTACGAGACGACGCTGTCCTCCTGCCCCAACCCGAGCTGCGAGGTGAAGGTCGCCGAGCCCTCCAGCATGTTGCGGCTCGACACCAGCGCGCCCTTCGGCGAACCCGTGGTGCCCGAGGTGTAGATGACCATCGCCGGCTCATCCGGACTGCGCGCCGCGAGCTGCGCCTTCAGCCACCCGGGCTCCCGCTCCAACAGCGCGCGACCTTCCTCCAGGAAGTGCCCCCAGAGACGCAGGCGCGAGTCCTCCACGCCGCGCAGGCCCCTCGGCTCGACGACGAGCACGTGCTCGACGGAGGGCGTCTCGTCGGCGACGGCGGCCACCTTGTCGTACTGCTCCTGGTCCTCGCAGAGCACGACGCGACAGCGCGCGTCGTTGAGGATGTACGCCACGTCCGCGGCGGGGTTCGTCTGGTAGATGCCCACGCCGCGCGCGCCGAGCACCTGCGCGCCCAGGTCCGTGAACAGCCACTCGGGCCGGTTGTCGCTGAGAATGGCGACCGAGTCACCGGCGCGCACGCCCAGCTCCCACAACATCCTCGCGGTCCACCCGACGCGCTCCAGGTAGCCCTGGAAGGACAGCTCCCGCCAGATGCCCAGGCGCTTCTCGCGGAGGGCCACCGCATGCGGATGTCGCTCCGCGCGCAGGTAGAGCTGGCCCGGCAGGCTCAGCGGCAGCGCCGTGCTCATGCCGCCACCGCCCCGCCGACGTACGTGCTGAGCACGCGCGAGTCCTCACGCAGCGCCGAGGGCGGCCCGTTCGCGATGACACGCCCGCGGTCCAGCACCGTCACCTGCGTGGCCAGGTCCATCACGAAGCGCAGCTCGTGGCCGATGAGCACCTGCGTCACCCCCAGCTCGTGACGGATGTCGAGCAGGTGGTTGGCCATGTCCTCGGTCTCCTCCTGGTTGAGCCCGGCGGTGGGCTCGTCCAGGAGCAGCAGCTTCGGCTCCATGCACAGCGCGCGGCCCAGTTCCACGCGCTTGCGGATGCCGTAGGGCAGCACCGACACGGGCATCCACCGGTAGTGCTCCAGCGAGAGGAAGTCGATGACCTCCTCGGCCTTCTCGCGGTGACGCACCTCCTCCTGCCTCGCGCCGCGCGTCCAGAAGAGGTGACGCAAGAGCCCCGTGCGGTACTTCGGGTGTCGGCCGAGCAGCAGGTTCTCCAGCACCGTGAGGTGCTCGAAGAGGGCCAGGTTCTGGAACATCCGCGACACGCCGCGACGGGCAATCTCCGGCGGCTCCAGGCCCGTGAGCGCCTGTCCTTCCAAGCGCACGCGCCCCTCCATGTGACGGTGGATGCCGCTGACGCAGTTGAAGAGGCTGCTCTTGCCCGCGCCGTTGGGACCAATCACGGCGTGCAGCGCGCCGGCCTCGATGGAGAACGAGACTCCATCCAGGGCTCGCACCCCGGAGAAGGACAGGCCCACGTTGTCGAGCTCCAGCAAGGCCATGCTTCACCCTTCACGTTTCAAGACAGCCAGCGACGCTTGCGGCGGTAGCGCTTCAGCTCGTGGTAGCCGCGCTGCCCCTCGCGGCCGAAGCCCAGGTAGAACTCCTGCACGTCCGGGGCCTCGCGCAGCTTCTCCGCGGGGCCGTCCAGCACCACCTTGCCCGTCTCCAGCACGTACCCGTGGCTGGCCATGCCCAGCGCCACGCGCGCGTTCTGCTCGACGAGCAGCACCGACACGCCCTCGGCGGCGATGCGCTGAATCAGCTCCGACACCTCGCCCACCGCCTTCGGCGACAGGCCCAGGAACGGCTCGTCCAGCAACAGCACCCGGGGCCTGCGCATCAGCCCTCGACAGATGGCGAGCAACTGCTGCTCACCGCCGGAGAGGTAGCCCGCCTTCTGTCGCCGCCGCTCACGCAGCACGGGGAAGCGCGAGTAGGCGGACTCGACCAGCTCCTTGCGCGCCTGCGCGCCCATGCCGAAGCCGCCCGCGAGCAGGTTCTCCTCCACGGACAGCTCGCCCAGGATTCGCCGGCCCTCCAGCACCTGCACCACGCCCGCGTGCACGCGGCCGTCGGTGGACAGGGCCAGCAAATCCCGCCCGGACAATTCGACACGGCCCTGCGTGATGGCGCCGTCATGCAGGTCCAGCAGGCCGCTGATGGCGCGCAGCGCGGTGGACTTGCCCGCGCCGTTGGGGCCGAGGAGGGCCACCACGCCCTGGTGGGGGACCTCCAGGGTGATGCCTCGCAAGGCACGCACCGCCGAGTGGTAGACGACCTGGAGGTTCTGCACGCGCAGCAGCGGAGGACTACTTGCTGTCATCGGCGGCCTTCGCGGCGGGCGTGCCCAGCGCCTTGGGCGGCGCGTAGCCCGCGACGACACTCCAGCTCCCCTGGTCCAGTACGGGCTTGAGCACCCGCACCTCCAGCGCCGTCGCATAGGGGAAGCGGGACAGGTCCACCGGCTCCGCCGTCAGGCCGCCCGCGGTGGTGCGCTGGACGTTCCTGAGCGCCTTGAGGTAGCCGGCGCGCGTGACGTCCTTCGCCTCGATGGCGGCCTTCAGCGCCTCCAGCTGGACGCGGCCCTGGACGTAGGACGCCAGCGTGTAGAAGTCCTTCGGCGTGTCGGGGTACTTCGCGTGCAGCGCGATGAAGTCCTTCATGCCCGGCACGTCGTCACCCCAGAAGGTGAGCCCGGTGGCCCAGTAGAAGTTGGCGAAGACGGGCGCGGGGATAACCTTCGGGTCGAAGAAGCGGTCCACCCACGCGGGCGTCTGTCCAATCCAGGCCGGCTGATACTTGAGCTGCGCGGCCGTGCCGAGGATGGGCCCCGAGGCCCCGGGCAGCACCGTGAGCAGCACGTAGTTGGCGCCGGACTGCTGGAGCGCGGTGACGACGGCGGCGAAGTCCTTCTGCCCCGGCGCCACGCTCTGCTGCGAGACGACGGTGACGCCGTGGTGCTTCGCGGCCTCCGTCCAGCCCTCCAGCCCGTCCTTCCCGTAGTCGTCGCCCTGCGCGACGATGGCGGCCTTCACCTTGTCCGCGCCGCCCGCGTGCTCCACCGCCCAGTCGAGGGCCCGCATCGCCTCCAGCTTGTAGGACGCGCCGATGGGCGGCGTGTACTGGTGCCGCGCCATCTCCGACGACTGTGACGCGGGGAAGGCGACCACGTTGTCCGCCGTGAGCTTGTCGCGCAGGGGCAGGGTGTTGGGCGTGCCGAAGCTGGTGCCCAGGAACAGCACCTGCTCGTGGAGGTCGCTGTACGCCTGCACCGCGTTCTGCGGGTTGTAGGCGTGGTCGCGCTCCACCAGCTCCACGCGCCAGCCCGGAGGCAACAGCCCCGAGTCACCCGCGTTCACCTGTCTGGCGAGCAGCCGCTTGCCCGCGGCGAAGGGCTTGCCGATGGCGGCGCCAGGGCCGCTCTCGTCGTTGAGTGCGCCGATGTAGACGACCTTCTTCTCCAGGTCGACACCCTTGTCTGTCTTGATGTCCGACAGGGCGGCGGGGCGCGTCTGCGTGCCATCCGGAGCCGGAGCTTCGTCCTTCTTGCAAGCCATCAAACAGAAAGCTGTCGCCAGGAGTCCGACCACGAGCCGTTGCATCGCAACCTCCCCGTCAGATTCGTGGCGGCACAGTAACCACACTCGCTCGGAAGAGAAAAGACAGTCACCGGTAATTCGATGGCTGTATTTCGCAGGGCGGAACTTCTCGGCGGCGTGTTTTGGCTGTGTTTCGCACGGCGAAATGTCTCGCGCGGATGATGCAACGCGCAAGGCCGTGGCGCGCAGTCTGGATGTGCTTTGTCAGGAGGAGCGGACGGGGACACGCGGGTGGCCGCGGTCCTCCCAGTCCAGTGAACACGTGGCCCACCCGGGCGTGGCGGGTTTCCACCTGGTGGAAAGCCACGTGTCCTGTGTGCGGCGCTTCAGTCCAGCGACGACTCGGGCAGCGCGGTCTCCGACGTGACGATGCCATCCGCGTCCGCGTAGAGGTGGTGTCCGGGGCGGAAGGTGACGCCCGCGAAGCGCACCTCCACGTCGCGCTGGCCCTCGTTGCGCTTGAAGCTCTTGAGCGGGTGCGTGCCCAGCGCCTTCACGCCGAGCGCCATGCGGCCCACCTCTTCCGAGTCACGGATGCAGCCGTTCACCACCACGCCCGCCCAGCCGTTCTGCTGCGCGAGCAGCGCCAGCTGGTCGCCCACGAGCGCGCAGCGGCGGCTGCCACCGCCATCCACCACGAGCACCCGGCCGTTGCCCTTCTCCTCCAGGGCCTTGCGCACGAGCGAGTTGTCCTCGGGGGCGCGCACGGTGCTGATGGGGCCGGTGAACGTGGTGCGTCCGCCAAAGTCGATGAAGCCGGGCTCGGCGACCTGGAAGTGGGCCGTGCCCGCGTGCGCGTCACACAGGTCCGCCGTCTTGAAGTCCATGGGGCTGCTCTCCTGGGAAGGGTGGCCTTGGGGGCCGTCGTCGTCACAGCGCTGTATCACCCCCGTGTCCAGCCCCCGGGACATCGGCATCACGCCGATGTGCGTTCTGGTGTGATTCCCCGGGGATACGTTGACGACGGGTCAACGCGGGCGGCCCGGGGGCGGCGGTCGATGGGCCGCAGAAGGGGCGGGCATGGGGGCACGCCACTCAGAGGGAGGCTCGCCTCGCGGCGCGTGCTATGGAACCCACATGAATCACGCTCACAGCCAGTCCTTGTTCGCCCGCGCGCAGGCGCGCATCCCGGGCGGAGTGAACTCCCCGGTGCGCGCCTTCCGTGGCGTCGGAGGAGACCCCGTCTTCTTCCGCGAGGGCTCGGGCGCCTGGCTCACCGACGTGGACGGCAACCGCTACGTCGACCTGGTGGGGAGCTGGGGGCCGCTCATCCTCGGCCACGCCTACCCGCCCATCGTCGAGGCCATCATCGAGTCGGCCCGTCGCGGCTCGTCGTTCGGCGCGCCGCACGCGGGCGAGGTGGAGTTCGCGGAGCTCATCTGCGCGACGATGCCGGCGGTGGAGATGGTGCGGCTGGTGTCCAGCGGCACCGAGGCCACCGTGGCCGCCATCCGCGTGGCGCGCGGCTTCACCGGCCGCGAGCACATCCTCAAGTTCGAGGGCTGCTTCCACGGCGCCGGAGACCCGTTCCTGGTGAAGGCGGGCAGCGGCGTGGAGACGCTGGGCCTGCCGGACTCGCCGGGCGTGCCGTCGGCGCTGGCGAAGCTCACGCTCACCGCGCCCTTCAATGATTTGGCCGCGGTGGAGCGCATCTTCGAGGAGAAGGGCCAGGACATCGCCTGCGCCATCATCGAGCCGGTGGTGGGCAACATGGGCGTGCTGGTGCCCAAGCAGGGCTATCTGCAGGGCCTGCAGGCGCTGTGTCAGAAGCACGGCGTGCTGCTGGTGCTCGACGAGGTGATGACGGGCTTCCGGCTGGCGCGCGGCGGGGCGCAGGAGCTGTACGGGCTGAAGCCGGACCTGACGACGATGGCGAAGGTGATTGGCGGCGGCATGCCGCTGGGCGCCTACGGTGGCCGCGCGGACATCATGCGCAAGGTGGCGCCGGCCGGGCCGGTGTACCAGTCCGGGACGCTGTCGGGGAACCCGGTGGCGGTGGCGGCGGGGCTGGCGTGCCTCAAGGCGCTGGCGGCGCCGGGGACGTACGCGCGGCTGGAGCAGGTGAGCCGGATGTTGGAGGAGGGCTTCATCGCGGAGGCGAAGGAGGCGGGGGTGCCCGTCACCGTCAACCGCGTGGGCAGCATGCTGACGGTGTTCTTCACCGAGCAGCCGGTGTTCGACTATACGAGCGCGAAGACGTCCGACACGGGGCGCTTCGGTCGCTTCTTCCACGCCATGTTGGATGCGGGCGTGTACCTGCCGCCGAGCCAGTTCGAAGCGGCCTTCGTCTCGCTGGCGATGGGCGAGGCGGAGGTGGCGCACGTGCTGGGAGCGGCGAGAAAGGCCTTCCGCGCGCTTGGCCAGACCGGTTGAGCCTCCGCCCCTGGAGGGGCCTGTTCGTTTCGGTCCCTACACCCTGGTGCGCCGCATCGGCGCCGGGGGAATGGGGGAGGTCTTCCTCGCGCGCGAGGAGGGCCCTCGGCGCGCCTGTGTGGTGAAGAAGGTCCTGCCGCAGTTGATGGAGAGCCCCCAGTTCGTGGGGCGCTTCCGCGACGAGGCCCGGGTGGTGGTGCGGCTGACGCACCCGAACATCGCCCGGGTGTACGCGATGGGCGAGGTGGAGGGGCAGCTCTACCTGTCGATGGAGTACGTGCGCGGCAAGACGCTCAGCCGCCTGTCGTATCGGCTGCGGCAGCTCGCGCGGATGATGCCCCTGGGCATCGTGCTGCACCTGGGCGAGCGGCTGTGTGAGGGATTGGCGTACGCGCACGACGCGACGGACGAGGAAGGGCATCCGTTGCACCTGGTGCACCGGGACTTGTCTCCGGCGAACGTGTGCATCAGCTACGCGGGCGAGGTGAAGATCATCGACTTCGGTGCGGCGCAGTCCACGCTGAAGGAGCAGCAGACGGCGCCCCGGGTGGTGATTGGGAACCTGACGTACATGTCTCCGGAGCAGGCGCGGAAGCGCTTCGTGGACCGGCGCGCGGACGTGTACGCGGTGGGCGTGTTGCTGTGGGAGCTGTTCGCGTGGAAGCCGCTGTCGCAGCGGGGAGACCCGGTGGAGCGGTGGCGGCGCGCGGCGTATCCGCAGTGGGAGCCGGCGGGGAAGCATCGGGAGGGGCTGCCGTCGAGCATCGAGGCGTTCCTGGCGAAGGCGCTGACGTCGGAGCCGGCGCAGCGCTTCCCGGACGCGGCGGCGATGGGCGCGGAGCTGGCGCGCTTGAAGGCGAAGCTGGCGCCCAAGGTGGGGGACGCGGAGCTCGGGAAGCTGTTGGCGCTGGTCTTCCCTCGGGAGAAGAAGGCGGAGGAGACGCTGCTCGAGGAGCTGCTGCGCGAGGAGGCGAAGCGCACGAACACCGAGCCGCGGCTCGTGGCCACGCTGGCGCCGCCGACGGCGCTCGCGTTCGAGCACAACGCCATCTACACGCCGGACGACTTCGTCCCGTCCGAGCGCGCCCAGGTGGGCCCCGCGCCGACGGCCGAGGCCGAGACGATTCGTGAGCGGGGTGGGGGCGCGAGGCCCGGCGGCGACGCGACGATTCGTGAGCGGGATGGGCGCACGGGTCTCGGCGATGACGAGCCGACGCACGCGATGGGCAGGCCCGGGCGCGGAGACGAAGCCCCGACGCTTCGGAGCGGGCGCACGGGGCAGGTCAGCGGTTCAGCCGCGGGCCCCGGCGATGACGAGCCGACGCATGCGATGGGCAGGCCCGGGCGCGCGGATGAGCTGCCCACGCTTCGGGGCGGACGAACGGGCGCGGGTGATATCGGGCCGTCGCGTGTCGGCGGTTCAGCCGTGGGCCTCGGCGATGATGAGGCGACGCACGCGAGTGGTCGGCCTGGGCTCCAAGATGACGTCCGGCTGCTTCGTGGTGGCAATGCGGCGTCTGGCGATGATGAGCCGACACGCGCGAGCGGCAGGTCGGGACGCGGAGATGACGTCTCCACGCTTCGTGGAGGCGCTGCGGCGCCTGGTGATGATGAGCCGACACGCGCAAGCGGCAGGCCGGGGCTCGGCCATGAAGTCCCCACGCTTCGCGGTGGGAGCGCTGGCTCAGAGAGAGATGCGCCGACGCACGCGGCGAGAAAGCCCGGGCTCGGAGATGACGTCGCCACGCTTCGCGGTGGGAGCGCTGGCTCAGAGAGAGAGGCGCCGACGCACGCGGCGAGAAAGCCCGGGCTCGGAGATGACGTCGCCACGCTTCGCGGTGGGAGCGCTGGCTCAGAGAGAGATGCGCCGACGCACGCGGCGAGAAAGCCCGGGCTCGGAGATGATGTCGCCACGCTTCGTGGTGGGGGCGCTGCCTCGACTGACGATGAGCCGACGCACGCGGCGAGAAACCCCGGGCTCGGAGATGACCTCCCCACGCTTCGTGGTGGGAGCGCGACCCCAAGTGATGCGGAGCTGATGCATGCGCGCGGGAGCCCACGGCTCGGAGACGAAGTCCCGACGCTTCGTGGTGGGAGCGCGGGGCCGGGCGATGATGAGCCGACGCATGCGGTTGACAGACCCGGTCGAGGAGTCGACGAGCCGACTCCCACGCAGGGTGCTCGAGGTCCTGGTGACGATGAACCGACGCGCACGGAGGTCGACGGACGCCGCTTGGGTCACCCGGGGCCGGACACCGAACCCGTGCGCGGTATGGGGCCGCAGGGCGCGATGCGAGGCCCGGTCACTCCCACGTCGAGCCGTCCGGAGTCGCCGCGCGAAGACGGCTGGCGACTCGCCGACGAGGACGAGCCCACCGCTGTCGCCGTGCCTCCGCGTGACCCCTCCATCACCCTCCCACTCGATATCGAGGCCATCGAGGCGCGGACCGCGCAATACGGCGTCGACACCGGAGCGCCGCGCGCCGCGCCTCAACCCAACATCGAAGCCACCGAGGCGCTCGAGGCCGCGAAGGTCCTGGTGGCCATCGAGAAGCAGGCTCACGCCGCGCGGGCCAGCGCCCCCAGGCCCGAGGACACCGTGACTCCCGCCATGCCGAGCACCCACCCCAGGCGCGCGCCCCGGGAGACACAGGTGGGCTTCGGCATCGACATCTCCCAGACGGTGGCCACCGAGGCGCTCGAGGCCCGTCGGTTGGAGCTGGTCCGCGCCATCACCGGAGAGG
Organism: Myxococcus sp. AB025B; assembly: GCF_006518215.1. Taxonomy (NCBI): domain Bacteria; kingdom Pseudomonadati; phylum Myxococcota; class Myxococcia; order Myxococcales; family Myxococcaceae; genus Myxococcus; species Myxococcus sp. AB025B. The sequence goes on along the minus strand of NZ_SRLW01000211.1, from coordinate 4,878 downwards.
ACGAGGCGCCCGTCGTCGAACCCGAGCGCCCATCCGGACGCTGGCTCCAGGCGCCTCGACTCGGGCTCGCCCTGGCGCTGTTCGTTGGCGCGGCCCTGGTAGGCCTGTTCGTGGTCTGGCTGACGGTGTGGCGGTAGGCCGGCTCAGTCCGTCACCGCCAGCCGGTAGCTGAAGCCCAGGCTCACCGTGGCCGTGGAGATCCAATTGCTGGTGAACCCGTCTCCGAACTCGTCGTCATTGTCATCGGACACGCCGCGCGCGCCGCCGCCCAGGTAGCGCAGGTTGAGGAAGGCCTCCAGCTGCGGCGTCACCCGAATCCCACCGCGCACCGACGCATCCAGCAGCGCGCCCGTGGTGTCGGAGTTGTCATCCCCGTTGATGAGGGCCGTGGGCGCATAGCTCCCATCCGCCTCCAATCCCAGCCACCACCGCTCGCTCAGCGCCCACTTCCCGCGCACCTTGAGCAGCGGCACCGGCCCCACGTCGCGAGTCGCCCGTCGCAGTGTCCCATCCGCCGACGTGAAGACGAAGTTCGCGTTGCGCAGCTGCAATGAGACCCCCACGGCCAGCTCGTCCTCGGAGACCCCGAGCAGGTCGAACAGGTAGCTGGCCCGATAGAACGGGAAGCTGTAGCGCACGTTCAGCGGAGTCCCCTCGGGGAAGGTGAGCGCGTCGATGCGCACGTCGCGGCGCAGCACCACGTCCGTGTCGAACAACAGCGGCTGCACCAGGAACCCCACCGTGTGTCGCTTGCCGAGCGTCAGCTCCGCCGATAGCCGCACGAAGGTGTAGAGGTTGTCCTGTCCGCCATCCTCCGTGTAGCGGAACAGCGTCCCATCCCGCCCCTGGCGCAGGCTGTGCGAGAGCACGTCGAGGAAGCCCAGCTCACCCACGAACCGCAAGGACGTGCGCGGCTCCGCACGCGCGGGGATGCTCCCGCAACACAGCAACACGACCAGGACGCCGACAGGACGGAGCATGGACCTTCCTTCTCAAGGAATCACGGGACGGCGAGCAGTGGACGCGAGGACGCGGGTGTCTCCAGCGGCAGGTAGAGCCGGAAGCACGTGCCGGTTCCCGGCTGCGAGTCCAGGGTGAGGTGACCCTGGTGCGACTCGATGATGCGCTTCACCACGGCGAGTCCCAGCCCCGTGCCCTTGGCCTTGGTGGTGAAGAAGGGCTCGAAGATGCGCGCGCGCACCTCGGCGGTGATGCCCGGCCCGGTGTCGCTGAACTCCACCATCACCTCGGGCGAGCCGGCCGCCCTGCGCACCGCTGCTCGCAGGCGTCCCCCCTGGGGCATGGCCTGCATGGCGTTGATGGCCAGGTTGAGGAAGGCCTGTCGCATCATCCGCTCGTCCACCGTCACCGGCGGCACGTCCTCCTCCAAATCCAGCTCCACCCGCACGGCGCCAGGAGACTCCGCGAGCGCCCCGCGCACCGCGTCCTCCACCAGCGGCGCCAGGGGCACCGGATGTGGATGGGGCGCGGGCGGCCGCGCGAAGGTGAGCAGGTCCGCGACGATGCGGTTGAGCCGGTCGGCCTCCTCCGCGACGATGTCCACCAGCGGCTCGGCGGGGCTGTCCGGCCCGAGGATGCGCCGGATGGAGGCCACCGAGTTGAAGATGGCGCCCAGCGGGTTTCGCACCTCGTGGGCCACCACCGCGGACAGCTCGCCCAGGGCCGCCAATCGCTCACGGCGCACGAGCTGCTCCTGCGTCCGGGCCAGCTCCACGTAGCTGTCCTTCAGGTCCTCCACCAGCCGGGCGCCCTCGAGTGCCAGCGCGAGCTGGTTGGCGATGGCGCTCGCGCGCTCCACCTCCGCGGGCGTGAAGCGCCGGGTGCGCCGGGTCTCCGACGCCACCATCACTCCCACGGGCCGCTCGCGCACCACCAGCGGCAGTATCAGGAAGGACTGCGCGGAGGCGCTCTCGCGCAGGTCCTGGTCCACCCGGACGTCGGTGATGGCCTCCTCCACCATGAGCAGCTCGCGCGTCAGGTACGCCAGCCCCGTCGCGGAGCTGTCCGGCGCGCGCGCGGGCAGACACCGCCCGAGCAGCTCCGGGTGGCTGCCGCTCACCGCGCGCACCTCCAGCCACTCGCCCGAGGGGTCCGGCATCAGCACGTATGCATCCGGTGTGTCGATGATGCGCGCCAGGCTGGTGACGCCCGTGGCGAGCAGCTTGTCGAGCTCCAGCGTGGTGGCCAGCGCGCGCGCCACCTCGTGCAGCAGCGCCATGTCCTCCGCGCGCCCGCGCAGCTCCTGCAACAGGCGATGCGTCTCGATGGCCGCGGCGAAGTGCGTGCCCATGGCCTGGAGCGTCTCCAACTCCAGCGGCGTGAGCGTCCTCGGCTCCCGGAACAGGACGCTCAGCGTGCCCACGCCGCGCGAGCGCACGCGCAGCGCGATGATGACCACGGTGTGGAAGCCGCGCTGCTGCAAATCCTCACGCAGCCCGTCCGGGCACTCGCGCGTCTCCAGCACCCGGGGCGCGCCCTCCTGCTGGGCCTGTGTGCACAGCCCGCCCGCGAGCCACAGCCGCGCGAAGCGCTCCGTGTCCGCCTCCTCCAGGTCCATCCCGCGCGCGTACGTCACCTCCATCCCGTGGTCCTGCGGCAGCAGGATGGTCACCGCGTCACAGGCGACCAGCCCGACAATCTCCTCCGTGCCCGGGCCGAAGAACGCGCGAGGGTGGGGCGCCGACGCCGCCTCCGACGCCAGCCGGTTGAGCGCCGCCAGCGCGTTGTTCTGCGCGGACAGTCGGGAGATGGTGAGCGCCGCGTCGAGCGCCGCGGACACCTGCGCGCCGAACAGCCGCACCGGCGCGAGCTCCTCCTCGCGCAGCCAGTCCCCCGCCAGGGCCAGCATCGCCCGGGGACGTCCCTCCACGTCGATGCGCACCGCGACGGTGTGGGACGTGCTCGACCGCGACAGGACGCCGCGAGCCTCCTCCGCCAGCGCGCCCTCCAGGAAGTGGCCGACCTCCACCGACAAGTTCTCGGAGTACGCCGAGCCCTCCTTCCAGGCCCGGGCCAGCATCGTCGGCCAGCGCCCCACCACGTCCCGCACCCACCTGCCGCTCAGCTGCCGCGCGTCCGGCGGAACCAACGGGATGGGGACATAGGTCTGTCCCAGCCGGACGCCCTCGCCCTCGGGAGACAGCCACGCGAAGGCGAACCCCAGCTCCTCCAGCCCGGAGAACATCCGCCGCAGCACCTCGCCCTCGGTGCGCAGCGAGGGGAGCCCCGCGCCCAGCTCCGCCAGCCGCTGCAGCACGCCCCTGCGCTGACTGCGGGACGTGACGTCGCGGACCAGCGCCACCCAGTCCGGGCCGCTCGGGATGAGGGTCATCTCCACCTGTCGTTCTCCGGTGGCCGTGCGCAGCGCGGCCTCATAGGTGCTGGGGACCGATTCGCCGCGGAGCCTGCGGGACTGGCGCTCGGTGACCTCCATCACGCTCGATTCCGTCAGGAGGAGCGTCGCCGGGCGGCCCACCAGCGTCTCGCGCGGGTGCCCCACCAACATGCCCAGCGCGTCATTCACATACACGAAGCAGCGCTCGCGGATGACGCAAACGCCCACGGACATCTCGTCGAAGGAGCCATAGGGGGCCCCGCCCCGGAGGGATGGATTCACGGCACCCACGACTCTTCCACCGCGTGAAAGCGTCGAGAAGTACACCCGCCCGCGCTTCGATGACCAGACCACAGACGCGGCCAACGACTCGCGGTTTCCCCTTACATCCAACGTCTGTCAGGACATATCCACCCGCCTGGACACAGCCCTTGGATGGATGCAAGGGAATGCGGGCGGGCCGCCCTCCCGCAGCCACGCCCGCAAGTCATTGAGGTCGAGGCCCGCCCGGGCTCCCAGCGGGCAGGCTCGCGGGAACGTCCGGCGTCCGGCTCAGGCCGACGCGCCCGGCACCGCCTCGGCGGCGCGGTGGTGGACCTTCTCGTACAGGCCGATGAGCTCCGCCTGCCCCAGGATGTGCCCCTCCATGGCCTTGAGCAGGTCCCGGCGGGTGGGGCGCCCCAGGTTCGGCAGCACCAGGTCCAGCGCGTACAGCTTGAAGTAGTAGCGGTGCCGGCCCACGGGCGGCATGGGGCCGCCGTAGGCCTGGTGGCCGAAGTCGTTCAGGCCCACGCGAATCCCCGGCGGCATCGTGTCCAGCTGGGCGCCCTCGGGCAGCTCCCGGGCGCCAGGGGGGATGTTGTAGAGCACCTGGTGGCAGAAGACGCGCTGGGGCCGCTGGGGGTCCGGCGCGTCCGGGTCCTCGACGATGAGCGCCAGGCTCTTGGTCCCCGCGGGCGGGTTCTCCCAGCGCAGGGGTGGGGCGATGTCCTCTCCCTCGCCGGTGAAGGCGATGGGGATGAGGTCCCCGTCGTTGAAGCGGGGGGACGTCAGCACGAGGGGCTTGGGCATGGAGTCCTCCGAAGTGGGCTAGGAGCAAGCTGGCGACGCGCCCACCCCGACGCGGAGGGGCGACACCCCAGCCGCTGGCGCGCCGGGCACCAGGGGGACGAAGCGGCCGGGCCCTCGGTGTACCCCGGGGAGTCCTGCCTGCCCTCGCTGGTGGTGATAGCTGGGCTTGCCGGTGCCTCAACCCCCGCTGCGGGTGGCCCGTCCCGTGACCTTGTACTGGTTGCACCTGTCGCGCATTCGGTGTTAAGCGGCGCCCGCGTGTGAAGGGGTTGGATCGGGTGGCATGGAAATCCGAGGGTTTCCCAGGGTTTGGGGAGGCGTTCCGAATGGCGGCGAAGGAACCCCGGGAGCAGTCGGATGGGAGCGAGCTGGGGACCACGGCTCGCCAGATGAGGGCGGCGCAGCCCTACATCAACGCGGTGTGGAAGCTGGTGGGCGGGGCGGTGGTGGGG